>NZ_JBXUOW010000007.1:0-123565 GCF_057196645.1 Micromonospora sp. ATLC16 | reverse complement strand
GTCGAGCACGTCTCTGCTCACGTCACTGGCAGCGACTCTCGCAAGCAGCTCGCCGGCCTCGGCGGCGTGGTCGACCGGCGCATCCACCAGGCCAACAAGCACGCCTCCCGCGTCGAGAATCTGATCCAGGTGGCGCGCCGTGCCCGCTGTCGGAGCCTTCAGCCCTGTCTCCAACTCGTGCAGATGACTCTTACTCCGATGCGCGAGCTGCCCCAGAGATCGAAGCGACAGGCCACGCCGCTCCCGAAACTCACGCAGAGCTACGCCGAAGCGCGGATCGACGGACGAGGCCATAACGCCGCTCCAAGCTCAACAGGCCAGGCTAACCCGCCCAGCCGCCACCCCATCGACCGTACCCGCAACATCGCACGCCGGGACCCACACGCGCCGCTGGCCGAAGTGTGCGGATGTGACACCTGATGCACGGACACGCCGACACACCATCTGGTGTCTTGCGTTCGCGGGTCGCCCATATATGGTGTCTCCCGTAGCTGGTTCGGCGCCCATCCGGGGCGGCCGAGGCAAGAGGGAACCCGGTGGAAATCCGGGGCTGCCCCGCAGCGGTGAGTGGGAACGACAGCCGTCACACAGCACTGGGCTCCGGCCTGGGAAGCGACGGCCAGTAGGAGCGCGCGAGCACGCCCACGAGTCCGAAGACCTGCCAGCACGCCGCCCGCACTCGTGGGCGGCGGCCGCAGGCCGCGTGGGACGGCCGACGCCATGAACGGGCCGTGCCGCCTGCGCGGATCCCGTGGCGTCCTCCCGCGTGTCCGAGGCCCTCGGTAGACGGCGCGAGGAGAGAGACGTGACGGTCGTGCGGGAGATGCCGGCCTCCGACCCAGGTGTGTCGGAGCAGCGCCGGCAGGTGATGCAGGTCCGTAAGCGCAACGGGGACGCCGAGCCGGTGGACGTCAACAAGATCGTTCGGGCGGTGGAGCGGTGGGTGGCCGACCTGGACGAGGTCGATCCGCTGCGGGTGGCCACCAAGACCATCAGCGGCCTGTACGACGGTGCCACCACCGCTGAGCTGGACAAGCTTTCCATCCAGACGGCCGCCGAGCTGATCGGTGAGGAGCCGCAGTACTCGAAGCTGGCGGCGCGGCTGCTGGCCGCGTACGTGGACAAGGAGGTCCGGGGGCAGCAGGTGGCCAGCTTCAGCCAGTCCATCCGCTACGCGCACGGCCTCGGACTGATCGGGGACGAGACCGCCGCGTTCGTGGCGCGCAACGCGCGCAAGCTGGACGACGCGGTGAACCCGGACGGTGACCTGCGGTTCGAGTACTTCGGGCTGCGCACCGTCGCGGACCGCTACCTGCTGCGGCATCCGCAGACCCGCCTGGTGGTGGAGACGCCGCAGTACTGGCTGCTGCGGGTCGCCTGTGGGCTGTCGCAGACCCCGGGCGAGGCGATCGGGTTCTACCGGCTGATGTCGAGTCTGGCGTACCTGCCGAGTTCTCCGACGCTGTTCAACTCGGGTACCCGGCACACCCAGATGTCGTCGTGTTTCCTGGTCGACTCGCCGCGCGACGAACTCGACTCGATCTACGAGCGCTACCACCAGGTGGCGAAGCTGTCGAAGTTCTCCGGCGGTATCGGCATCTCCTGGTCGCGGGTCCGGGGCCGGGGGGCGCTGATCCGGGGAACCAACGGCCGCTCAAACGGCATCGTGCCGTTTCTCAAGACCCTCGACGCGGGGGTGGCGGCGGTCAACCAGGGCGGCCGGCGCAAGGGCGCGGCCTGCGTGTACCTGGAGCCGTGGCACCCGGACATCGAGGAGTTCCTGGAGCTGCGGGACAACACCGGTGAGGAGTCCCGGCGTACCCACAACCTCAACCTGGCCAACTGGATCCCCGACGAGTTCATGCGCCGGGTCGAGGCGGACGGCGAATGGTCGCTGATCGACCCGTCGGACGCGCCCGAGTTGCCGGACCTGTTCGGCGAGGAGTTCGACGAGGCGTACCGGGCGGCGGAGAAGACCGCCATCCGGACGGTCAAGGCCCGCGACCTCTACGGCCGGATGATGCGTACGCTCGCGCAGACCGGCAACGGCTGGATGACGTTCAAGGACGCGGCGAACCGGCTGTCCAACCAGACCGGTGCGCCGGGCAACACGATCCACCTGTCGAACCTGTGCACCGAGATCCTGGAGGTCAACAACGACACCGAGACGGCGGTGTGCAACCTCGGTTCGGTCAACCTGGGCGCGCACGTGAGCGCCGACGGCGTCGACTGGGAAAAGCTGCGCGCCACGGTACGCACGGCGGTGGTGTTCCTCGACCGGGTGATCGACATCAACTACTACCCGGCCGAGCAGACGGCGGTGTCGAACCCACGCTGGCGTCCGGTCGGGCTCGGGTTGATGGGCCTGCAGGACGCGTTGTTCACCTTGCGTCTGCCGTTCGACTCGGCGCCGGCGCGGGAGCTGTCGACCCGGGTCCAGGAGGAGATCTTCCTGACCGCGCTGGAGACGTCGGCCGGGCTGGCCGAGCGGTTCGGCCCGCATCCGGCGTACGCCGAAACCCGCGCCGCGAAGGGTGAGTTGCATCCCGACCTGTGGGGCGCGGAGGTGACGCAGGCGTCGCGGTGGACCGCGCTGCGGGAGCGGATCGCCCGCCACGGCCTGCGCAACTCGCTGCTTGTCGCGATCGCACCGACCGCCACGATCGCGTCGATCGCCGGGTGCTACGAGTGCATCGAGCCGCAGGTGTCCAACCTGTTCAAGCGGGAGACGATGTCCGGCGAGTTCCTTCAGATCAACACGTACCTGGTCCGGGAGTTGAAGGCGCGCGGACTGTGGACCGCGCCGGTCCGGGAGCAGATCAAGCGGGCCGAGGGGTCGGTGCAGGGCATCGCTGAGCTGCCCGAGGAGGTACGCGGGCTGTTCCGTACCGCGTGGGAGCTGCCGCAGCGGGCGCTGATCGACCTGGCGGCCGCCCGGGCGCCGTTCATCGACCAGTCGCAGTCGCTGAACCTGTTCCTGAGCGCGCCGACCATCGGCAAGCTTTCCTCGATGTACCTGTACGCCTGGAAGGCCGGGCTGAAGACCACCTACTACCTGCGGTCGCGTCCGGCGACCCGGATCCAGCAGGCCACCGTCGCCGTCGCCCCGGCGGTCAAGCCGATCGTCGCGGTCAGCGACGACGAGGCGTTGGCCTGCTCCCTGGAAAACCCCGAGAGCTGCGAGGCGTGCCAGTGACCACTGTTTCCGAACCCGACACCAGCCAGCGGCAGATGCTGCTCGACCCCGGCATGGACCTGACCCTGCGGCCGATGCGCTACCCGCAGTTCTTCGACCGGTTCAAGGACGCCATCAAGAACACCTGGACCGTCGAGGAGGTGGACCTGCACTCCGACCTCGCCGACCTGGCCAAGCTGTCCCCGGCGGAGCAGCACCTGGTGTCCCGGCTGGTCGCGTTCTTCGCCACCGGCGACACCATCGTGGCCAACAATCTCGTGCTCAACCTCTACCAACATGTCAACTCCCCGGAGGGCCGGCTCTACCTGTCCCGGCAACTGTTCGAGGAGGCGGTGCACGTCCAGTTCTACCTGAACCTCCTGGATACCTACGTGCCGGACGAGCGGGAACGGTTCGCGGCGTTCGCGGCGGTGGAGAACATCCCGTCGATCGCCCGCAAGGCCGAGTTCTGCTTCAAATGGATCGACTCGATCTTCGAGTTGCGGGAGCTGAAGACCCGCGCGGACCGGCGGGCGTTCCTGCTGAACCTGATCTGCTTCGCCGCCTGCATCGAGGGACTGTTCTTCTACGGCGCCTTCGCCTACGTGTACTTCCTGCGGTCGAGGGGCCTGCTGCACGGCCTGGCCTCCGGCACCAACTGGGTCTTCCGGGACGAGTCGATGCACATGGCCTTCGCCTTCGACGTGGTCGACACCGTACGCGCCGAGGAGCCGGACCTCTTCGACGCCGAGATGGAACAGCAGGTCCGGGACATGCTCGCCGAAGCCGTCGAGTGCGAGGTGCAGTTCGCCGCCGACCTGCTCGAACAGGGCGTGTCCGGGCTGTCTCTGGCCGACATGCGTGAGTATCTTCAGCACGTCGCCGACCGCCGGCTGGCACAGTTGGAGATCGAACCGCTGTACGGGTCGAAGAACCCGTTTGCCTTCATGGAGTTGCAGGACGTGCAGGAGCTGTCCAACTTCTTCGAACGGCGGGTGTCGGCCTACCAGGTCGGGGTCGCCGGCACGGTCGCCTTCGACGACGACTTCTGACGGCGGCGGTCCGCCCGGCCCCACAAACTGGGTCCGCCCGCCACGAGAGCGGCGCCGTCGTCGCCGAAGCGCTGCCCGCTAGCGGCCCCACCCACGGGCCACGGCGAGCGGGTCACCGGTGGTGAAGTCGGGCGGATCGTGCATGAGGAAGTCGCGGTGGCTGATGTTCCACGCGTAGGCGCCAGCCATCCCGAACACGAGGAGGTCCCCGACGGCGATCGGGTCGCTGTCGACGTCGCGGGCCAGCACGTCCTTGGGCGTGCATAGCTGGCCGACGACGGTGACCGGGCCACCGCCGGTACGCGGCCCGGCACCGTCGCGGGGCACCACCACGAAGGGTTGGGAGTGTCCCTTGGCTGCCGGCGTCCGCAGGTGGTGGGTGCCCCCGGCGACGATCACGAACCACTGGCCGTGGGACCGCTTCACGTCGATCACCTCGGTCAGGTACGACCCGCAGTAGACCGCCACGGCGCGGCCGGGCTCGATCCGGAGCCGGACTCTCGGATATCCCTCCAACACCTCGCCGAGCAGCCGACCGTAGCCGGGCCAGTCGAAGCGGTGCTCCGGGCGGCGATAGTCGACGGCCATGCCGCCGCCGACGTTGACCTCCGCGGCGCGTACCTGCCGCACCGCCCAGTCGGTCACCTCGCGCGCCACCCCGGCGGCGGTCGTCGCGTCGAGCCCGCTGGCCAGGTGGGCGTGCACGCCGCGGACCCGGACACCGTCCGGCGGGTCGGCGGCGAGCCGGACCGCCTCCGGCGGGTCCATGCCGAACGGGCTCGGCTGTCCGCCCATCACCAGGACCGCGCCCGGTGTGGCGACCGGCAGGTTCACCCGCAGCAGCACATCGACGGTACGTCCGGCGGCCCGCGCCAGGGTGGCCAGCCGGTGCAGTTCGGCGGCGGACTCGACATGTACCCGGTGCACGTCGGCGGAGAGCGCCGCCGAAAGATCCGCGTCGGTCTTGCCCGGTCCGGCGAAGGCCGCCACCCGCCGGCCGGGCAGCACCGCCGCGAGGTGCCGCAGTTCGCCCCGACTGGCCGCCTCGAAACCGTCGACCACGGCCGCGAGGGTGCGCAGCATCCCCGGGTCGGGATTGGCCTTGACCGCGTAGAGCAGCTCGACCCGTTCCGGCAGGGCCGCCCGGACGGCAGCCGCGTGCGTGGCCAGGGCGGCGAGATCGTAGACGTACGTCGATCGGGTCACCCGGTGCCACCGAGCGGGTTGGGCACCTCGACGTAGGGCGCCTGCTGGTCGGCGGCCCGGTGCCAGCGGACCAGCAGGTTCGCCTTCGCGGTCAGCGGAGCGCCGTGCAGCAGCGGACGCAGCTCGGCCGGCTCACCGAGCTGCGCGTACGCTGCCTCGACGGCTCGCCGGACCGTCTGCCACAGTCGAGGCTCGGTGCCGGGGTGGCCGTCGGCGAGCGCACCGGCGAGACCGGCGAGATGGTTGACGAACAGGCAGTAGACGACACGCCGGGCCGCCTGTGCGGGGGTGTAGGCGGTCTGCCGTGGCACCCGGTTGGGCCAGGCCGCCAACCGTCCGAGATCCAGCTTCAATCCTTCGAGGTCACGCAGGATCAGGCGGACCGGGCGACCGTCCGGATCCAGGACCACCAGCACGTTCTGCAGGTGTGCCTCGTGGACCACGCCGTGGCCGAGCCACAGTCGCAGCACGGCGGGTACCAGCAGCTCGACGTAGGCCCGCCACCAGTCGAACGGGTCCGGCACGGTCAGCGGCGCGGCGGCCAGCGCCGCCGCCAACACCACCCGTTCACCCGGCCGCAGATGCTCGCGTACCCCGGTCCGCAGAATGGTGCCGTACGCCTCGTCCGCCCCCGGCAGGTCGACGGTCCGGTAGCCGGGCTCCCGCAGCAACGCGACCGCCCCGGGAAGCGGCACGCCGGACAGGAACCGGGTCAACGCCACCGCCCCGGTCAACTCGTAGCGGGCGTTCTTGCGCAGGCAGTTGGTGATGCGTACGTGCAGGCTGGTCTTGAGGAACAGGTCGACCGAGGGGGCGTAGAGCGTACGGACGCTCGCGGTCGGGCGGACCGGCACACCGGCCGGGCCGAGCCGGCGCAACCTCGGATCGGTCGGCGGCATCAGGTCCAGTTGCCACGGATGCACCGGCAGCAGGTGATGACCGGGTGGCGCGTCCGGTGGATCCAGCGGCGCGATCAGCTCGTCGACCGGCCCGTCGCCCGCCACCAGGTCGGCGGGCACGGCGAGCCAGCTGAGCCGGAAGGTGCTGCGCAGCTCCGGGGCGTAGCGACGCCAACTCGCCGGATCACCGCTGCGCCACTTCGGGCTGGGGTGATGCGGGTGGCCGTGTACCAGGCACTGTTCGGAGTCGACATAGTCGTCGACCACCGGGTCGCCGGTGGGGGTGGGGTCGCTGGACGGGCGATGCCTCAACAGGGTGACCAACGCGTCCCGGCTACCGAGCACCTGCTCGACGAACTCGTCGTTGGTCAGCCCGGTCCGGGCGCTCAGCTCGGCGGCGAGCAGCCGGGCGAGCTGAGCGCCGTCGATCGGCGCCTCGGTGGCCGCCGAGCCGTCGCCCGGCGTGTCGGTGGCCGGCGGATCCGGCACGAACGGGTGGCGGCGGGCGACCGGCGTCGCCGCCGGCCGGCAGTGGACCGGGCCGACATAGCGGTGCGCCAGCACGGGGGAGAACCGGGCCAGCCGGCAGGTGAGCGTCAGCCCCAGGTGCGGCAACCGGATCCGGAGCCGCCCGCTGACGGCCTCGGCCGCGCCGTCGGGCGCGGCCACCTCCCGCAGGTAACAGGAGAGCAGGGTGTGCGTGGTGGCCAGATCGGCGGCGCGTTCCGCCGGCCGGGCGGTGGCCTCGGCGGTCTGCGGCGTCACGAGGTGTTCCGCAGGTAGTTGGGTCCGGTGCGGCGGTAGAACTTGTTCACGTCGGTGCAGCCGATCCGCTGCTTGGGCAGCAGCGTGCCGGCGGTCAGCATCGCCTTGACCGGCAACCGGTCGGCGGTCAGTACGCGGTCGACCAGCGCTCGCGCGGCGGGTGTGTCGCCCCACCGGTCGCGGGCGGCGCGCAGTCGGGGCGCGAGGGCCTCGCCGGGGGAGGGCACGGCGACACCCCGGTCCGCCAGGGCCAGCAGGGGAGCCGCCGCCGCCAGGTGAAGGGTGATCGTGACGAACATGTCGGCCAGCTCCCCGGGATGGCGGATCCACATCCGCTGATCGCGCAGTCGGACCGTGCCCGCGTGTCGGGGGTCCAGCCGGGCGCCGTCGTTGTCCTTGTACAACAGCCGGATCGGACCGTCGGACGGTAGGACCAGATGGATGTTCTGCGGATGTGCTTCCAACGCCACTCCGTACCGTAACCACAGGCACACGTGCCAGTCGAGCAGGAGATCCAGATAGGACCCGAGGAGTCGGGTCGGGTCGGCACCGCCGATCCGCTGGGCGACCGTGCCGGCGGTGGGATCCGCCGCGGCGAACGCGGCCACCGGCACCACGGTCGCCCGCTCCGCTCCGGCAGGCAGCCGACGCAGCAGAAAGGACCGCAGCTCGTCGTCGCAGTGACCGAAGACGCGCTCGTCGGCGTGCGTGATCCGGTTGGCGAAGCGCGGCTGCTCCGCCGCGATCCGGTCGAGCAGCGCCGCCACCGCCGCGCCGTCGGACAGCGAATCGGGCGCGAGGGTACGGCGGTTGCGGGCGCCCAGACTCGCGGTCGGCAGCGGCAGCTTCAGGTGGGTCGTCGGATCGCTGTCCAGGGCGACGGTCCGCATCGACAGGGTGGGCCGCACGGTGATGTCAGGTGCGTCGAGCACCGGCAGGGACGACCGGTCGGCGGTGAGCGGGTGCACCGGCAGCAGCACCTGTCCGTGCTGGCGCGGTGCCGGCCACCAGGCGGGCAGCCGCCCGTTCAGCCGCAGCGTCCGGGCCGGTACGGGCAGCCACCGCAGGGCGAAGGTGGGGGCGTGCTCTGGTGCGTACCGGAGCAGCTCGGCATCGTCCAGGCCGTGCCGGCACCGGTCGGTGGGGTAGACCGCATGGCCGGCGTGGGCGGCGAGCACGTCGTCGAGAAGGGCGCCGCCGAAACCGGCGGGCGGGGCGACCCGGGTGGCGGCTATCCGGGCGTACGTGTGCGGTCGGGTGGTCTCGGCCAGCCGCCGGGCGAGCAGGTCCTGCCGGCATTCGTCGGTGAAGGCGCGCCACCCCAGCTCCGCCTCGACGTCATCGTACGGCGCGAGCAGCTCCAACAGGCCCGCCAGCGTGTCCACCCGACGTGGCGTCCGACCGGGCGGGTGCACGTGCAGTTCGGGGTGGGCGAGGCGGACGGCGTGTTGGAAGCCGTCGGGACGGACCGGAAGACGCAACCGGCCGGCGCGGTGCGGTGCCTGCCACCAGCCGGGGCCGTCAGGGCCGCCGTCGCTGCTCAGGCCGAGATGGTCCTCGCGCAGCAGGGCGTCCAGCACCCGGTGGAACAGCTGCCGCTCCACCGGATCGGTCACGTGTCGATCACCCAGTCCAGTCCGGCGCGGAACTCGACAAGCGCGCGGCGCACCACGGCCGGATCCGACCCGATGGCGTGCAGGACGGCCAGGTAGTCGCGGTTGGTGCCGGTGTGCCGGGCGGTGGTCCCGATCGTCCGCAGCGGGCGGCAGCCGAGCCGGACCCCGTCCCGTACCGTGTCGATCGGCCCGGGGGCGGCGACGAGGGTGCCGCCGCGGTCGGCGCAGACGTACTCCACCCGGGCGGTCTGGTCGACCGCGGCCGGGTCGGGCAGACCGAGGTCGGTCACGGACTCGCCGAGGTGCAGCCGGATGACGTGCTCGAACAACGGCACGCCGAGCAGCTCGGCCAGGATGAGATCCATCCGGTCACCGATCAACCGGTCGTTGACCTCGATGAGCCGAGGTCGTTCCCGGTGCACGACGAACTCCGTGTGACAGGGACCGAACCGGACGCCGAGCGCGTCCAGTTGAGCCCGCAGCCGCTCGGCCGTCGCCGGAGTTGCCGGTGCCCATTCCAGGCACAGCTCGGTGAAGGTGGGCGGCGGGCCGAGCGTGGTACGCCAGCCACCGAGCACGGCCAGCGTCCCGGCGTCTCCGAGGGTGTCGTGGGTGCGGACCTCGCCCGGCAGGTACTCCTCCACCACGAGTGCCGCGTCCGGCCGGCGAGCGCGGATCTCGGTCACCCGCCGGGTCAGCTCGTCCGCGTCGGTGACCAGAAAGGCGTCCTCACTGGCGACGCCGTCACGGGGCTTGACCACAGCGGGGAAGACGTCGAACGCCGGTGGCTGCCCCGGCGCGAGGCGCTGGGCGTGGACCATGTCGAGACCGGCGTCGGCGACGGCCTGCCGGGTGGCGGCCTTGTCCTTGCAGCGTCGCGCCGACTCGGGATCCTTGCCGCGCAGACCGAGGCGACGGGCGGCGAGCGCCGTCGCGGCCTGCAGGTGATCGCTGTTGGAGAACAGCCCCACCGCGGCTGGTCCGTCCCGGACCACCTCGGTGACGGCCTGCGGGTCCCGCACCGGGCAGCCCCGCGTCGGCACCGTCGCGGGCCAGTCGTCGGGCCGGTCGGTCAGCACGGTGACCGACACGCCGAGCCTGTCGGCGGCCGGCAGCAGGCCGTCCAGCACGGAATCGGTCGGGTTGAGGGCGGTCAGGTACAGCATCACGAGCCGGCTCGATGACGAGCCGTCACCGGGCGCGCCAGTAGGCCAGCGCCGTTGCGTTTCACCCTGTTCTCCACTGTGGCTGCGGTTCGGCTGGCGGGGGAGCCTGTCGACCCTCGACGGCGCGTCCCTGGTCGAGGCCGCGCGGCGCTGCTCAGATTGCTGGCCGCAGGTCGGCCAGCAGCTTCTCGACCCGGGTGCGGATCTCGTCGCGGATCGGGCGGACCGCCGCCACGCCCTTGCCGGCCGGGTCGTCGAGCTTCCAGTCCTCGTAGCGTTTGCCGGGGAACACCGGGCAGGCATCGCCGCAACCCATGGTGACGATGACGTCGGAGGACTCCGCGGTGCCGTACTCAAGGAGCTTGGGGATCTGGTCGGTGATGTCGATGCCCACCTCGCGCATGGCCGCCACGGCGGCCGGGTTGATCGCGTCGGCGGGCGCGGAGCCGGCGGAGCGGACCTCGACGGCGTCGCCGGCGAGGTGGCGCAGCCAGCCGGCGGCCATCTGGGAACGGCCGGCATTGTGTACGCAGACGAACAGGACGCTGGGCTTGTCGGTCACGAGGCGCCTTTCTGCGGTGCGGGGGTCGTGGCTGGCGGTCGGCCGTGCGTGGGGGTCACCGGCGTCGGCTCGCGGTCGCCTGGTCGTCGGCTGGCACGACCACCTGGTCGGCGGCGGCACCGGCGTCCGGGTAGAGGGCCGCCAGCAGGCCGAGCCCGACGGCGAGACCGACGAGCTGTGCCACCACGAAACCCGGTACGGAGGCCGGGGCGATGCCGGCGAAGGTGTCGGTGAACGCCCGGCCGACCGTGACGGCCGGGTTGGCGAACGACGTGGACGAGGTGAACCAGTAGGCGGCACCGATGTAGGCACCCACGGCGGCCGGCGCCACGACGGCGCGGCCGGACCGGGCCAGCGCGAAGATCAGCAGGACCAGTCCGGCGGTGGCGACGACCTCGCCGAGCCACAGGTTGCCGCCGCCGCGTTCCCTGCCGGAGAGGCTGACCGCGCTCAGGCCGAACATCAGGTTGGCCAGCACCGACCCCGCGACGGCCCCGGTAACCTGCGTGGCGACGTAACCGGCGAGTTCCCGGGGGGAGAGGCCGGTGCCCGATCGGCGGCCGAGCAGCCAGTCGGCGGCGGATACGACCGGATTGAAGTGCGCGCCGGAGACCGGCCCGAACATCAGGATCAGTACGCCGAGGGCGAAGGCAGTGGCGATCGAGTTCTGCAGCAGTTGCAGGCCGACGTCGTCCGGGGAGAGGTCGGTGGCCATGATGCCGGATCCGACCACGGCGGTGACCAGCAGGGCGGTGCCGGCGAACTCGGCCAGCAGACGCCGCCAGAGTGCGATGGTCATCGTTGGTCTCCGGGTAGGACGGCGGGGGCGAGCCGGGCGACCCGGTCGGCGAGGTCGGCGTAGGTGGACTCGAACGCCTCGTCGGTGTCCACCCGGACCGGATCGGGAATCGACCAGTGCAGTCGGGGGCGTGACTGCCCGGTCATTCCCTCGTGGGCGTTGTCGCAGACGGCGATCACGAGGTCGTCGCCTCGTACGACGTCGGCGACGTGGGCGGTGCCGGTGGGGTCGAGGTCGAGATGGTGGCGGTGGGCCACGGTGACCGCGCGGGGGTGGACCCGGGCCGCCGGCCGCGTGCCGGCCGAGGCGGCGGTGCCGCGGGTGCGGTGCCGCCACAGCGCGGCGGCCAGCTGCGAGCGGGCCGAGTTGTGGGTGCAGACGAAGACCACCCGACCGACTCCGGTCAGTCGGGGGGTGGCGAGAGCGGCGAGTGTTTCGGGGCGCAACCGGAGGTAGGTGCGCCGCCGGTCGCCCTCCGAGCGGACCCTCACCACCAGTTGGGCCTGGGTGAGGACCTTGACGTGATGGGCGACCAGGTTGGTCGGCAGGTCGAGACGGTTGGCGATCTCGCCGGGTGAGGCATCACCGAGGGTGAGCGCGTCCACGATTGCCAGGCGGGCCGGGTCACCGAGCGCGGCATGGGTGCGCGCCCGCTCCGGCAACGAACAAAGCTCAACCTCCATAGACTCAATAATTGCTGACTTAAAATCGGTCGTCAAGGTGCCGCCGGTGGACCGCGCTGGTCCCTTGATCAGCCCAGCTCGCGGGGAAAGTAGTCGGTCAGCGGCTCGCCCGTCCGATGCAGGTCGGTGACCACCTGGCGGCACGTCCGGACCAGGTCCGCGTCGACGTAGCGATCCGCGCCGACGAGTACGCCGTCGACGTCGTAACGCACCTCGTAGAGCGTCTTGTCGGCCACCGTGACGAGTTCCGGCAGCGGCTCGTTGCCCTCCAGCGGTGCGACCTGTGATGGCCCGACGATCCGGACGTCGGTGCCGCATTCCGCCCTGATCCGCAGCACGTGCAGGTTCCACCGCACGTACTCGCTCAGCGGCGGCTCCACCACGCGAACCCAGTGCAGCGTGATCGCGTGCCGGGCCATCCGCTGGTGCTCGGCGGTGATCTGCTGACGGTCCACCTGGAGCAGCCGCATCGACTCCGGCCAGTCGCCCCGGGCGAACGCCTCCCACACCCCATAGCCGGGCTCCTGGAAGTGCTGCCGTCGTTCCAGCTTCCAGATGTCGGCGCCGCCGACGGCCCAGAAGCGCTCCCAGAAGTCCGTCAGGTACTCCTCCCGCGCCAGTCGCCTCCCGGTCGCCTGATCGAGTAGATCCCGCACGGTCTCACCTTTCTGCCTCGGTGCTGTCACCTTCCCGGGTGCCGCCGGCTCGGCACGACCGGAGTCGCGTCGAGCCGGCGGTCCGTCGGCATCAGCCGGACGGGTTGCTGCTCATCGCAGTCGTCTCGATCTTGTCGAGCTTGCGGATCTCGATCTTGTCGAGCTTGCCGGCCTGCGGCTTGTCGGCCTTGCGGCCGTCCGACTTCTTCACGCGGTTCACCTCCTTCCGGTCTGCCGCCGTTGGCGGCTGATCCCCCGTCGGACCCGGCGCCCGTGTCGATGCCACCAGGCACGGGTCCACAGGACGACAAAGACGACGCTGATGGCAGCTACCGCGACCGCGTCGAACAGGTGGCCGGCCGAGCCGCCGGCCAGCATGGTGCCGATGGCCGAGGTCAGCACGGTGACCGCCACCGGGAGGCTGATCAGAGCCGCCACCGCCAGGCAGGCGACCGTCCCACCAACCAGCACGACGGCGTACGACCGCACGGCCAGGCGTTCCCGGGCCATGAGTCGCCGGCTCGGGTCCTCACCCGGGGCGGCCGCCCGCCAGAACCGGCGCACCGGCCACCCCGCCAGGTGTCGCACATAGGCCGAACCGTCGGCGTACAGGTTGGCGCAGCCGGTCACGTCCTGCAGCACGAAGTAGATGTCGGTACGCATGAACACCAGGAACTGCACGGGGACGAGACTGAGCGAGAGCAGGCCCACCGCCCCGAGCAGTCCATCGGCCGGACCCGCGACACTGGTGGCCCGTACCAGCACCGTTCCGGCGTAGATCACCAGATTCGTCGTGATACCGGCGAGGTAGACGGCCAGGCGGTCGCGGCGGGGCGCCGCCCATACGCCGCTGACATCGGTCTGCGCGACCAGGAACTGCAAACGGGTACCGAGGCTGATCCGACCGGGTGCCCCGGCCGCACGGGCGGTGACCAGGTGCGACAGCTCGTGCAGAACGATCAGACTCCAGACGATCCCGAAGTTGCCGAGCAGGATCAGCCCGCCGCTCTCACTCCAGAGCAGGTCCTGGTGGTGTGGTGCCAGCACGGGGTCGCGGCCGATCACCACTGCGGCGGCGAACACCACGCTGCCCGCGATCAGCGGAACCACCGGATGCAGCAGCCAGCGGACGTGCCGTGGACGCAGCCACGGCAGCATCGGTCTGGGCACCGGCGCCGTCGGTAGCGGTCGACTGTCGATCTCTGCGACGAAGCCGAGGTCGATCAGGTCGGAGACGAATTTGGCGACGTCCACGTCGGGGCCGCTTTCCTCCCGCAGCGTGGCTCGCACCTCCCCGACGGTGGCGTGCGGTAGCAGCGTGATGGCCCGGTGCCCGATCGGCGGAAGTCGGACGAACGACCCGGTGTCGACCCGGCCGACGACCCAGGAGTTGCCCTCCGGACGTAGCCTGAGGCGGTGCAGCCGGATCCGACTGCGGTCGGCGATCGGCATCGTGTCGGACGCGTCTGCCCTGGGCGTGGCGCGTCCGCTCACCCCGGGGCCGGTCACGCCGGCGTCCCGCAGGCGGCGCAGTCCGGTCGGCGTGGGTCGTCGCGGACGAAGGTCGCGTCGGGGGCCAGGAGGTTGACCGCGTCGACCCGCCCGGCCGGCAGCGCCGGTACGCCGGTGATCAACGCCATGGCATGGTGTGCTGCCAGGTGACCCGAGATTCCCGCCGTCGGTGCGGCAACCGCGTTCGCGACCGCCGCGTTGCGCCGTACCGTGTCGGCGTGTCGGACGCCGATCGCGCGGTGCTGCTCGGCGTCGGCCCACCGGACGCACTCCCAGCACGGGCCGGTGCCCGGTACGTACCGCCCGACCTGCACCAGCGGGCCGTGGTAGCCGGCGTCCACCCAGGGGGTGCCGGTGGCCAGGCAGGCACGGTTGGTCCACCGTCGCAGCTCCGGTGGGTGGTCGGCGGCTAGCACCAGGACGTCGCACTCCGCGGCCAGGGCCGCCACCTGCTCGGTGTCGGTGACGCGCTGCCGGAGCCCGGTGACTTCGACCGTCGAGTTCATCTGCCGAAGCCGCTCCACCGCCACGTCGACCTTGGCCCGACCGATGTCCTGCTCGGCGTAGAGCAGTTGACGGTTCAGGTTCGACAGTTCGACCACGTCCGGGTCGACGCAGCGGAGTCGGCCGACACCGCTGGCGGCCAGCGCCATGGCCGCGATCCCGCCGGTGCCACCGAGCCCGATCACGGTGACGGCCGCGCGGCTCAGAGCGACCTGCGGCTCCCAGGTGTTGTCCCGGGGGACGAGGTCCATCCAGCGGAAGTACGCCCGACTGCGGTCGAAACGCTGCCGATCGCGCTCACTGAGCTCGGGCGGATCGGGTGCGTCAGCCTCCTCGACGTACCCGGAGTCGACGAAGAGTTGCAGGGCGGCGCGGATGTCGGTGCTCGGATGGTCGGCATACACGCTCCGCACGCGGCGCACGATCTCCGCCACGCTACGGCTGCCGTCCATGCTCTCCAGCAGGTACCAGACGGCACCGCTGGGATCGGCCACCTCGGCGGCAATGCCGTACGTCGGGCCGCCGATCCGGATCCGGCCGTCGGCGATCCGGTAGGGCGCGTGCTCAGGTTTGACGCGTGGACGCCTCATGGCCTCTCCCCGTGTGCCACTTCGGCTGACAACGTCTTGCCCACCCAGCCTGCCCAGGGCCGGCACGCCTGTCAATCCGTTGAGGACCGTCCGCCCGCTTCGGCCGGCCGGTGGGCTGGCCATGGCGGTCGCGGTGGCGCACCCGGGACCAGACGGTCAGCGCAGCCGCCCACGCCGGCCGAACCAGTCCCGCGAGGACCTGGTGTTCAGAGCTACCGCCACCCAGGCGAGCAGGCCCAGCCCGACGACCGTGATCGCGCCGAAGAGTCCCAGCGAGGCGGCGGCCAGCAGCGCCGCCAGGGCGTACGCGGGGTAGGGCGCCCAGCGGCGGCGGGTGACCAGGCTGACCGCGACGAGCGCGCATGCGGTGGCCATCACCGCGAAGAAGGCGACGGCGCCGAGGGACCCGGTCGCGGCCAGCGCCCGGTGCGCCGTCGCGAGTGCGAACAGCAGTGCGAGCAGCGTGAAGGCGAACACGGTGACCCGGACCGGGGTCGGCGTCCTGGGGGGCCGGAGCATGTCCCCGTAGCCGCCGCCGGGCGCGCGTACGACCATAGCTGCAACGATGGACGTCGAAGCCTGTCCGGGTGTGCCACTGTCGGCAACGCGACAGCGGACGCGGTCGCTCTAAGCTTCGGCTCATGGCGAGGTACTTCGACGTGCACCCGGACAACCCGCAACCGCGCACCGTCGGTCAGGTGATCGAGATCATCCGCGGGGACGGGTTGATCGCCTATCCCACGGATTCCTGCTTCGCCCTGGGCTGCCGGTTGGGCAACAAGGACGGCATGGATCGGATCCGGGAGATCCGCCACCTCGACAGTGGCCACCACTTCACGCTGATGTGCCGCGACTTCGCTCAACTGGGTCAGTTCGTGCAGTTGGACAACGCGGTGTTCCGGGCGGTGAAGGCGGCCACCCCCGGCGGCTACACCTTCATCCTGCCCGCCACGAAGGAGGTGCCCCGACGGCTGTGGCACCCCCGCAAGAAGACCGTCGGGGTGCGCATTCCCGCTCATCCGGTCACCCGCGCGCTGCTGGACGCACTCGGCGAGCCGTTGCTGTCGAGCACCCTGCTGCTGCCCGGCGACGAGGAGCCGATGACCCAGGGCTGGGAGATCAAGGAACGCCTCGACCATGCCGTCGACGCCGTGGTCGACGCGGGTGACTGCGGTACCGAACCGACGACGGTGGTGGACTTCTCCGACGGCGAGCCCGAGATAGTCCGGGTGGGTGCCGGTGACCCGGCCCGCTTCGCCTGACGGTCCGGGAGGTCCAGCCGGCTGCGCCGGAGGCAGCCTGACGCTTGCTGGCCGCCACGCCCCCGTACCCCGTGGCGGCCGTCATCCCGCCTGATCCCAACACGTCCGTCGCGCCCGCCTGCGAAGTCCAAACGATTCCGTACGCGGTGGCGTGGGATCGATTGTTATCGTCGCAACTCGTGAGTGTCATGAAGGCTGCCGTGTCCAACGGGCCACCCGACCCGGGCACGGCCCACAGCCTCGACGAACTGATCGGTTGCCTGCGGGCGCTCAAGCTCTGGGCCGGTGATTCCTCGTACGACACGATCACCCGGCGGGTCAACGAGCGGTGGCGGGCCGACGGTCGTCCCGTCGACGAGATGGCTCGCCGGGGCACCGTGGTGGACTGCTTCAAGACCGGGCGGCGGCGGATCAACGCCGACCTGATGCTCGCCGTCGTGCAGGCGTTGCACGACGAGACGGGTTACCTCGCGCACTGGCGACAGGCACTGCGGGTGAGTCTCGCCGAGACGACCGCGGCCGCCCAGGTGCGGGTGCTCGACCGGCTGCCCGACGACGCGGCGGCCTTCACGGGTCGTCAGGCGGAGCTTGTCCGGCTCAGGGAGTTGGCCGTGCTGACCGCCGAGCCCGGCCCGGCCGGGCTCGGCGGTCAGGTCTGCGTGCTCGCCGGGATGGCCGGGGTCGGCAAGACCCACCTCGCGGTACACGCCGGCCGGTCGCTGGTCGACGAGGGGCACTTCGATACGACGCTTTTCGTCGACCTGCGGGGCTACCATCCGGACCCGGGGCAGCCACCGGCCGAACCGGGCGCGGTGCTGGACGGATTCCTGCGCCTGTTGGGCATGTCCGGTCACGAGATCCCGTTCGGCATGGCGGAGCGCGCGGCGGCGTTCGGCGAGCGGCTCGCGGGTCGACGGGTGCTGGTCGTGCTCGACAACGCGGCCGGCGCGGAGCAGGTACGTCCGCTCCTGGCGCGCTCGGCCGGCACCCTGACACTGGTCACCTCCCGACGCCGGCTCGCCGACCTGGACGAGGCGGTGCATCTCGACCTCGACCTGTTCACGCCGGAGGAGGCGGAGCGGCTGCTGGTCCGCTCGAATCCGGGCGTGGCGGTGGGCAGCGATCCGTCGGCGCATCGGCGCGTCGCCTTGCGCTGCGGGTACCTGCCGTTGGCGCTGAGTGTGGTCGTCGGCCAGATGGCCTCGCGGCCCGCGTGGACGGTCACCGACCACGCCGACCTGCTGGACGAGCGTCACCGACACCGCCGACTCGACAGTGGTGTGGAGTTGGCGCTGCACCTGTCGTACCAGCATCTGCCGGACCAGCGGCAGACGCTGTTGCGGCGAATGGCCGTGCATCCCGGCACGGATCTGGACGAGCACGGTGCCGCCGCCCTGCTGGACAGCGACCCGGCCACCGCCGCGGCCGACCTGCGTCACCTGGCCGCCGAATATCTGGTCCAGCAGCCCGTCGCCGGGCGGTACGCCTTGCACGACCTCGTTCGTGCCTACGCGGGGGAGCGCGGCCGGGAGGAGGACCGACCGGCGGACCGGCGGGCCGCCCTGACCCGCCTGCTCGACCACTACCTGTACAGCGCGGCGGCGGCGATGGAGGCGTTGTATCCGGCCGAGCGGCACCGTCGACCGTCACTGCCCCAGCCACCCCCGGCCGTCCCGGTGCTCGACAAGCCCAGGACCGCGCTGCGCTGGCTGGACGCGGAACGCGCCACCCTCGTGGCGGTGTGCGTGCACGCGGCCCGCAACGGCTGGCCACGGCACGCCGTGTGGCTTGCCGGCACTCTCTACGTCTATCTCGACAACGGCGGTTACCCGGCCGACGCGATCACCGTGCACACCGAGGCCGAGCATGCGGCGCGGCTGCTCGGCGACACCGTCGCCGAGGCCACCGCGCTGACCAGTCTGGGCGTGGTGTGCTGGCAGTTGGGCCGCTACCCGGAGGGTGTCGGGCATCTGGAGCGCGCGCTGCCGTTGTTCCGCGCGGCCGGTGACGGTCGCGGTGAGGCCCGGGTGTTGGGCAACCTCGGTGTCGTGCACAGCGCGGCCGGGTACTGGGAGCGCGCCGGTGGCTACCACGAGTTGGCGCTCGACCGCTTCGTCCAGATCGGCGACCGGGTCGGCGAGGCAAACACCCTGACCAACCTGGGGGCCGTCCACGAACGGTTGGGCCGCCCCGGTGCCGCGGTCGACCAGAACAGCCGTGCCCTGGCGATCTTTCGTGAGTTGCGGCATCTCGGTGGCGAGGCGACCGCGCTGAACAACCTCGGTGACGCAAACGTCGCGTTGGGCAGGTTCGCGCAGGCCGTCGAGTGTTACGAACCGGCCCTCGCCCTCTTCCGCGACATCGGGGAGCGGTACGGCGAGGCGTGTGTGCTCAACGGACTCGGGCGGGCGCTGACCGGCCAGGGCGCACGCGACGAGGCGGTCGCGCGGCACGTCGAGGCGCTGACCCTGGCAATGGAGATCGACAGACCCGAGGAACAGGCCCGCGCCCGTAGCGCGCTCGCCCGGCTGGGCGTGCCGGTCGAGGGGTAGACCGAGCGGCTTTCGTTTCTCGCGGCGAAAGTTCGGTCTGCGGTGCGGAAACTATCGACGTCGCTCGGGGTGAGGGTTACGCTCCCTGGCAACAGCCGTCGATGCGAGGGGTGTCATGTCCCGTCGAACCGGAAGGCCCTCCTACCTGGTCGCCCCACCCGAGCGGCAGCACCGGCAGCGGATGTGGATCGTCGCCACCGCCGCGGCTGCGGTCCTGGTGGCGGCCCCGGCCGGCGGGCTGGTCGGGCACGCTGTCGGTCGACCGGACCCGACGGAGGCGAGCGTGGCGGAGATGCGCCAGGCCGACGCCGAGCGGGACGCGCAGCAGATCGTCGAGCTCACCGAGATGGCTCACCGCACGGGCGAGGAACTCGCGCCGATCATCCGCGCCGTCCGCCAGGACGCCGAGGCGGGGCGCACGCCCGAGCAGGCCAAGGTCGGCCAGTGGCAGCAGACCGTAGGGCGGTTGGTAGCCCAGTTCGCCGACCCGCCGTCGGGCATGACCGCCACCAACGTCGCCCGTGGCGGTCTGCGTGGCGCCGTCGACCAGGTGGCCGTCGCGGTCGACTCGGTCGCTCTCGCGCTGGCCGGTCCGGCCAGCGGGCGTGCCGAGCGGATGCAGTTGGCCGCGCGGCAGGCCACCCTCGCCGTCACCACGTGGTCGGTGGCCGCGACCCAGCTCGACCAGATCAACATTGACGCCGGGCAGGGCCACCAGCATGTGCACCTCGACGTCGGCGAGGTGGAGGGCGCGCTCGGTCCGGACGGCTCGGCCGAGGGCGCCGGCGGCTGATCGCATCCAACCGCTCTCCGGTTGCTGATCGCGGTCCTCCGCGAACACCGGAACCGCTGTGGTCGACGCCGCTGCTCGACGCCGCGGGCGGCTTCCCGCTACCGGTCGGGCTACGAATTCGCGTCGGCGGGTGCCACCGCGGCTGGGTAGACCCGGGTCTCGGCGGCCTTGACGGCGGCCCACAGCGTCCGCCCGGGTGCGAGTTGCAGCTGGGCGGCGGCGGCCGGGGTGATGTCGGCCGCCACGGTGATCGGGCCGTCGAGTTGCACCCGCAGGTTGTCGCCGTGGCGCTGCATCCCGGTGATGGTGGCCGGCCAGGTGTTGCGGGGGCTGCCGTCGGGGCGACGGGGATGCAACGCCACGGCCGACGGCGCGAAGGCGACGAAGACGCCACCCTCGTGCTGGTCGCCGGTGACGAGGTGAAACCCGTCGGCGAGCAGCACGCGGTGCCCGTCCGCGCGTGCCCGGTAGAGGTTGAGACCGACCAGGCGGGCGACGTAGTCGGTGCGTGGCTGGGCGGTGACGGTGGCGACGTCGCCCTCCTGCACCAACTGTCCGTCTTCGATGACGACCAGCCGGTCGGCCAGCACGACGGCGTCGATCGGGTCGTGGGTGACCAGCAGCGTGGCGCGGCGATGCCCGGCGAGGTGGTGTTGGAGCTGGGCGCGGGTGTCGAGCCGGGTACGGGCGTCGAGGGCGGCGAGCGGCTCGTCGAGCAGCAGCAGTGCCGGTTCGACGGCGAGGGCCCGTGCCAGGGCCACCCGTTGGGCCTGCCCGCCGGACAGGTGCCGGGGCTTGCGTCGGGCATGGTCGGCGAGCCCGACCCGGTCCAGCCAGTCCACGGCCCGTTGCCGGGCCCGCTGCCGGTCGAGGCCCTGCCGTCGTGGCCCGAACGCGATGTTGTCCAGCACGGTCAGGTGCGGGAACAGCAGGTAGTCCTGGAACACGACGCCGATCGGGCGCTGCTCGGTCGGGATCCAGATCCGTCGGCTGGGACGGTCGAGGTGGCGGCCGGCGAGGCTGAGGTGCCCGTCGGTGAGGGGGAGCAGGCCGGCGAGGGCGCGCAGCGCGGTGGTCTTGCCGGCACCGTTCGGTCCGAGGAGAGCGACGACCTCGCCGGGGTGGATGGTCAGCGGCAGGTCGAGTCGGAAGGTGCCACGGTCCACGACGAGGTGGGCGTCGAGCACCGCACGGTCGGAGGATGGCTCGCCCGGCGGGCTCGGATCCACGCCGGGAGAGTTCGGACCGGCGGTCACGAGCTGCCGAGCCAGCGGTCGCGGAGGCTGGCCAGAATCACCACCGAGACGGTGAGCAGGACGAGACTGAGCACGATCGCCGCCTCCAGGTCGGTTTCGAGGGCGAGGTACACCGCGAGCGGCATGGTCTGCGTACGGCCGGGGAAATTGCCGGCGAAGGTGATGGTGGCGCCGAACTCGCCGAGCGCCCGGGCCCAGCACAGCACCGCTCCGGCGGCGATGCCCGGGGCGACCAACGGGAGCGTGACGTGGGTGAAGGTGGTCCACCGGCCCGCCCCGAGGGTCGCCGCCGCCTCCTCGTAGCGGACGTCCGCGCCGCGCAACGCGCCCTCGACGGCGATCACCAGGAACGGCATCGCGACGAAGGCCTCGGCGAGCACCACACCGGCCGTGGTGAACGGCAGGGTGAATCCGAAGGTGTTGTCGAGCCAGCCGCCGAGGATGCCCCGCCGGCCGAGGACGAGCAGCAGAGCCACGCCACCAACCACCGGCGGAAGCACCAGCGGCACGGTGACCAGGGCACGCGCGAGGCGGCGGCCCGGAAAGTCGACGCGGGCGAGCAGCCAGGCCAGGGGCACCCCGAGGACGAGGCAGAGCAGCGTGGCACAAGTGGCGGCCTGCACGGACAGCCGCAGCGCGGTGAGCACCCCCGGCTCGGTCAAGCGCTGTGGGAGGGTGCTCCACGGCGTACGGACCAGCAGACCTGCCAGTGGAAGTAGCAGGAAGAGCAGGCCGAGGGCGGCGGGCAGCAGCAACGCGACGGGTACCCGACCGGTGCGCCTGGATCGTGGCGGTGGCGCGGACCGGGTGGTCACGTTGTCAGGCCGGGACATCGGCTACGGGGCCTGGAATCCGGCGGCGGTGAGGACGGCCTGGCCCGGCCCGGAGAACACGTGGTCGACGAACGCCCGGGCGGCCGGCCTGTTCGGGGCGTTGCTCAGCACGACGATCGGATAGTCGTTGATCGCCCGGGCTGATTCGGGGAACTCGATGCCATCCACGTCCTCGTCGGCGGCCCGTACGTCGGAGCGGTACACCAGTGCCGCGTCCACCTCGCCCAGCCGTAGTTTGGACAGGGCCGCCTTGACGTCCTGTTCGAGCGTGACCGGGGTGAGTTCGGTCCCGGCGGCGTCCAGGGCCTGCGCCGCCGCCGCGCCGCAGGGCACCTGTTCGGCGCAGAGCGCGACCTTGACGTCCGGCTTCGTCAGGTCGGCCGGGCCGTTCACCCCGCCCGGGTTGCCGTCCGGTACCGCGATCACGAGCTGGTTGCGTACGAAGACGCGTGGGTCGCCGCCGCCGTTGCCGGCGTCGACGACCGTCGTCATGTTCGCGGGAGAGGCGGAGGCGAAGACGTCCGCCGGAGCGCCCTGGTTGATCTGGTTCGCGAGGGCGGAACTGCCGGCGAAGCTGAAGGTGACCCGTACGCCCGGATTCGCCGCCTCGAAGTCCTCGCCGATCCGGGTGAACGACTCGGTGAGCGACGCGGCGGCGAACACCGTGACGTCACCGGTCACGGCACCGCCCCGCGGGGGCGCGTCGGTGGTCTCGCCACTGTGGCAGCCGGTGAGCGCGACCGCCACCATGGCAGCGAACACGGCCAGGAGTCGGGTCGTCACGAGCCATCACTCCTGATGCCCGCGTTGGTCGGCGGTCGCTCCACGACGACGGTGGTCGACTTGATCACTGCGATCGCCACCGAGCCGACCGACAGTCCGAGGTCGTCGACCGCCTCGCGGCTCATCAGCGACACCACCCGGAACGGTCCGGCCTGGATGTCCACCTGGGCCATCACGGCGTCCTTGAGCACGGCGGTGACGATCCCCCGGAGGCGGTTACGGGCCGAGGACCCGTCGGCACGGCCGTCCGGGTCGCCGGCCTGGGTCCGGACGAAGGCGGCCAGATCGACACCATTGATCAATCGATGTCCCTGCTCGTCGCGGGTGGCGGCGAGACGACCGGCATCCACCCAACGCCGCACCGTGTCCGCGCTGACCCCCAGCAGTTCGGCCGCCTCGCCCATCCGAAACACCGTCACGGCGCTACGGTACGCCACGCAGCTACAAGCTCCGAAGCCCGATCGGACTCGAACCTGCGGCCCAAGAATCGGTCTTCAACCCGCAGCTGCGATATCCCTGCGACGCATCCCACTGGTGACGGCCGGCGTGCTGCTCGGTGCCGCCGCGATCTCCCCAGGTGGCGTGGCGCACGCCGTCGAACGGTGGACCACCATCCCCGGTATCGATCGTAACGACGAGAACTTTTCTTATCTGAACAAAAAGATGACGACCTATTGCGGAAAGCGGCGTCATCGCGAGGATGGTTCGATGCGTCATCTCCCTCGGGCTCACGGCCGCGTCGCCGCCGGTCTGCTCGCTCTGGCCCTTGCCGTCAGCGTGGTTCTGCTCGGGCCGGCCACACCCGCCTCAGCGCACGGCACCCTGGCGATGTCCATGCCGGCCGAGGGCGCCACCGTCGACAAGGCCGTGACGACCGTACAGCTCTACTTCACCGAGCGGGTCCGCGAGGACGCGTACTTCACCGTCACCGCGCCGGGCGGTGGCCGGGTCGACAACGGCTGGACGCATGGCGAACCCCGCGCTCTGGACCGTCCGGTGCGGGAGTACTTCCTGGTCGACGGCGTGTTCGAGCCGCGCGAGTACAACACCGGTTTTCCCGCGGTGGTGGCCCTCGCGCACCTGCCCGCCGCCGGCCAGTACTCGGTGAGCTACCTGTCGGTGGCCTCGGACGGTGACCCGGTACGCGGCAAGGTCACCTTCCGGTACACCGGAAAGCCGACGGCCACGCCGCCGGACTGGCAACCGCCCACCGGTCAGCCGGATCCGTCGCTGCTCGCCGCCGCCGAGCAGCACGGGGACACCGGATCGCAGCCGGTGCCGGCTGCGACGGCCGGCGACACCTCATCAGTCGCTCCGGTCCCGTCGCTCGCCGCCGCGCCACCCCCGGCCGAGGATTCGGGCGGCATCGGCCCGCTGGGCTGGGCCGCCCTGGTAG
This sequence comes from Micromonospora sp. ATLC16, assembly GCF_057196645.1. Taxonomy (NCBI): domain Bacteria; kingdom Bacillati; phylum Actinomycetota; class Actinomycetes; order Micromonosporales; family Micromonosporaceae; genus Micromonospora; species Micromonospora sp. ATLC16. The sequence goes on along the minus strand of NZ_JBXUOW010000007.1, from coordinate 99,505 downwards.
TGGCCGTCGTCGCGGTCGTCGGCTTCTTCGCCTGGCAGCGCCGTGCGGCCGGCGTCGAGCGGAGTCGCAAGGCGGTACGCCGGTCCGCTGCCACCCGACCTCGCGCCAAGTCGACCGCAAAGACCAAGGGGCGCCGCCCCACGGGTGGTGAACGCACGGCGGTGGTCCCGGCAACTCGGCGAGGCGCGAAGGCCGCCACGGTGCCGGCGGCGGTCCCGGCCCAGCGTGCGGTGACCACCACCCCGGTGGCGACCGGGGAACCTGCGGAAACCGCCGCGCCGGTCGTCCCCGAAACACCGGCCGGCGGATCCGCGTCGACGGGTGGGTGGCACCGCATCGGCGACACGCGTCTCGCGTTGCTGGTCGGTGGACTCGTCCTGACGCTGCTGGCCGGGTTCGCCCTCGGCCGGATCGGCACCGCCGACGACCCCACCTACACCGCTCAGCCGGGCACCGCACCGGGCGGCGGCGGCCGGGAGGCGGCGCAGGCGGTGTCGGCCGGTGACGGGCACCAGCACGGGCCGGCAACCGGCCCGCACACGCATCCGGGTGACGGCCAGGACCAGGCCACCGGTACGACCGTCAGCGCCGCCGGGTACACCCTGAAGCCGGTGCTGCGCTCCCAGGATGCCGGCGCGACGACCGACTACCGGTTCCGGGTGGTGGGGGTCGACGGGCAGCCGGTGACCCGCTTCGCGGTGGTGCACGACAAGCCGCTGCACATGATCGTGGTCGGCCGTGACCTCGGTGGATACCAGCACCTGCACCCGACGATGGGGGACGACGGCACCTGGAGCGTGCCGCTGAAACTCACCCGACCCGGCGGCTACCGCATCTACGCGGACTTCACCGTGACCACGGATGACGGCAGAGGGTTGCCGCTGGTGCTCGGCGTCGACCACGAGGTGCCGGGCAGTTATCAACCGGCCGGACTGCCCCCGCCGCAGCCGCAGACGACGACTGGTCCGTACGCGGTGACCTTGGCCGGCACGCCCACCATCGGGATGACCGTCCCGCTGACCCTCCGGGTGGACCGCGACGGGCCGGTGCAGTTGGAGCGTTACCTGGGCGCGTACGGGCATCTGGTGGTGGTGCGCGAGGGGGACCTGGGTTTCCTGCACGTCCACCCGGAGCCGGAGCTGGTCGACGGCGCGGTCAAGTTCTGGCTGACCGCGCCCAGTGCCGGCCGTTACCGGGCGTTCTTCGACTTCCAGGTGGACGGGAAGGTGCACACCGCGGCGTTCACCATCAATCTGGCCTGACGCTGCTGCTGACCCGGGGCCTGTGGCCGACCGCGCCGGTGCCCATCGCAGGGAACCGGTCGGCGCCCGCCGACGTCCGATCGGCATGAGCATTCGTCGAAGCGGGCGACTCGCGGTCGTCCCTCTGCTGTTGCTGACCTCCGCGGCCTGCGGCCAGCAGGCCGGTGGCGCCGGGTCGGGAGAGGCGGACTCACCCGAGCGGTCCTACTCCGCGGACGCGGTGGTGTTCCGGATGGAGTACACCGGGGGGTTCGTCACGCCAGCCATGCTGGCCACCCGCCTGCCCCCGGTCAGCGTCTACGGTGACGGCCGCGTGATCATCCAGGGGCCGATGCCGTTGATCTATCCCGGTCCGGCGCTGCCCAACCTGCAGGTGGGCACGATCAGCGCCACCGAGGTGACGGAACTGCTCAAGGCGGCCCGGGCCGCCGGGGTGGGCGGCCCGGCGGACTTCGGCACGCCGCCGGTCGCCGACGCGCCCACGACCCGCTTCACCGTGCTCGGTGACAACGGGGTCGAGGAACTCGACGTGTACGCCCTGGCCGAGTCCGGCGGAGCGCAGACCGGACTCACCGCCGAGCAGCGGGCGAAACGGGACACCCTGCGGAAGTTCGCCGACTCGCTGACCGCCGAGTCCGGTCCGCTCGCCGCCGCACCGACTGACACACAGCCGTACGTGCCGACCGCTGTCGCCGCCGTGGCCGAGCCCTGGGTCGCCAACGCCGACGCCGGCGAGCAGCCCGAGGTGGCCTGGCCCGGGCCGGCGCTGCCGGGCGCCGAACTCAGCGAGGGCCTGGGTCTGGGTTGTGTCACGGCGACCGGTGACGAGGCGAAGCAGGTGCTCACCGCCGCGGCGGCGGCGAACGCGGCCACCCCATGGGCCTCGGACGGCAAGCGGTGGACGGTGGCCCTGCGACCGTTGCTGCCCGACGAGACCGACTGCGGCGATCTGACCGTCGGTCGCTGATCCTGGCGCTGGGCGGCCGGTCACCGGCCGCCCAGCGGGCCGGCGGACGTAACGCAGCCGGATCGAGGCGAGCGCCGGCTGTCGACGGGGGAGGAGATCTGCAACGGCAACCGTGAGTCGCTGGGCAGCGTGCTGTCCACCGAGTCGGTCCTGGTGTGGCACCTCACGAGTTCGGCCGGGAGCGGCGTACGCTCCTCGATCGCGTCGGTGAGCGGGAACACCGGTTGGGTCATGCCGTCGACGACCACGATGCCCGGAGTGGCGCTGGGTGCGGTCCGCGCCGCCGCCGGAGCCGGGTGCCGCGCCGACGTGCCGGACAGGCCGATGCCGAGCAGTGCCAGCAAGTAGGGGAACCGACGCACAGGCGTCTCCCTTCCGAGTTCAAACATTTACATCTTGCGATGTCATCGCTCACTGGCTACGTTTCGGAGGCAGGAGCGAAGGGCACGCTCCGACGTTCCCCGCCCGGTCGGTGACCAGGCGAGCCGCGGCGCGTTGCGCCGGCTGACGGGCACTGCGGGCCCCGTGCGGGACGGGTCACGCCGCCGGTCCAGGGCGGCTGACGGTACGTCGCGGGAGCCGTGGCACACGCCGAGCAGCGCCGCTCCGGGCCGCCCACCTGAACTGACAGCCCGAACCGGTGTCGCACCGTATCCAGGCGCAACCCCGCGGTACGCCGGCCGTTCCCGGCGCCGCCACCAGGGCGATGCGCCGTACCGCCGCGCGTCCACAACGGGCGCGGAATGGAGTCACGATGTCCAGGCGTAAATCGATTTTCGGACCGGTCGCACTCGCGGCCCTGATGGTGCTGGCCGCCGCCGGTACGACACTCAGCGCGAACGTCGGCAGCGTCCCGGCCGCCCAGTCGGGCATCCTGGCCGCCACCGCCGGCTGCGGCAAGGCTCCCACGCTGCGCAGCGGTACCCACACCATCCAGAGCAGCGGCAAGAACCGCAGCTACATCCTGCGGGTGCCGGACAACTACAACAACAACCACCCGTACCGACTGGTGTTCGGCTTCCACTGGCTCAACGGCTCGGCGACCGACGTCGCCACCGGCCAGACCGTGCAGCGCGACACCTGGGCCTACTACGGACTGTTGCCGTTGTCGAACAACAGCACCATCTTCGTCGCGCCGCAGGGCCTCAACAGCGGCTGGGCCAACTCCGGTGGCGAGGACGTCACGTTCGTCGACGACATGCTCCGGCAGATCGAGGGCGACCTCTGCGTCGAGACCACCCAGCGCTTCGCGCTCGGGTTCAGCTACGGCGGCGCCATGAGCTTCGCCGTCGCCTGCGCCCGGCCGAACATCTTCCGCGCCGTCGCCGTCTACAGCGGCGCGCAGCTGAGTGGATGCAGCGGCGGCACCCAGCCGGTCGCCTACTTCGGGGCACACGGCATCCGCGACAGCGTCCTCAACATCTCCAACGGGCGGTCGCTGCGGGACCGGTTCGTCCGCAACAACGGCTGCACCGCGCAGAACCCGCCGGAACCATCGCAAGGCAGCCTGACCCACCGCAGCACCACCTACTCCGGCTGCGCGTCCGGCTACCCGGTGGTCTGGGCGGCGTTCGACGAGGGACACATCGCCGCACCGCAGGACGGCGCCCCCGGCGACAGCGGCTCCCGGACCTGGCTGCCGGGCGAGACCTGGCGCTTCTTCACCCAGTTCGGCACCGGCACCACCCCGCCCCCCAGCCCGACCACTCCGCCGCCGAGCCCGACCACCCCGCCCCCCAGCCCGACCACCCCGCCGCCGAGCCCGACCACCCCGCCGCCCGGTGGCGGAGCGTGCCGGGTCACCGCCGAGGTCAACGCCTGGAACAACGGGCTGACCGAGCAGATCACCATCACCAACACCGGCAGCTCCACCATCAACGACTGGTCACTGGTCTTCACGCTGCCCGGCGGGCAGACCATCACCGGCGGCTGGAACGCCAGCTACTCACCGACCTCCGGGCAGGTGACCGCGCGGAACATGTCGTACAACGGCACCATCGCCCCGAACGCGTCGGTCGGCATCGGCTTCCAGGCCACCCACACCGGCAACACCGCCGAACCGAGTTCGTTCACCCTCAACGGCGCGACCTGCACCGTCAGCTGACCCTTACGCGCAGCGGGGCGCGCACCCCCCCGGGGGGTCCCCCCCCGTCCCGCCAACAAGCGGCAGCACCAGGGGAGGGCGGTATGAACCGTCGCGGTCAGCGGACCGGCTCGATCGGGAAACGTCCGTGGCGCCATTGCCAGTGGCGGCCGGCCTTAAGGTGGTCGATTACGGCGCGTTGCAGCGCGGTGTCCCGCGGCAGTTGATCCAGCGGCGTGGTCAGGGTACGGAACACGAACCGCACCACTTCGACGTCGGCGTCGAGCCCATCCGGTTCCTGATAGGGCTCCAGCTCGAAACGTCGCTGGAAGCGGACGATGTTGGATTCCTCGGGCAGGTACTCTCGCAGCTGCGGGTCGAGCAGCCACGAACCGCAGGCGAACGACGTGTAGTGCTCGTCGGGGAAGTGGCGCGGGAAGAAGACCCGTGCCTCGTCGAGGGACGCCTCGACCGCTTCCGGGGTCAGCGACCCCGAGTCGGGGATGTGCAGGTCGATGGCGGTGCCGCCGCGATGGTGCTGAAGCCGACCCAACTCGTAGACCGCGCCGCGCGAGTGCAGCGTCAGCCAACTCTGCATGACCGACCAGCCCTCGCGATCCATCCGCCGGTCGATTGCGAGGTTGCGGCCCAGATCAGCGAGGGTCACCCAGGAGACGGTGTCGGGGACGCCGTGGGCACGGTGATACTCCGTGACCACGTCGACCAGGGCCAGGTACGTGTAGACGTAGAGATGCTGCCAGGCGGGGCCCCGTTCGCGCGGCAGCGCCGGACCGGGCGGCAGCCACTCGTGGCCCCCGAGATCCGCGCGGACCAGGGCGATCGAGCGGTCGAGCAGCCAGCGCAGCTCCGGGGTCCACAGCGTGGAGTCGGGGTCGGGCCAGCCCGCCATGATCTCGGCGGCATCGTCCGGCCGCACCGCGAGCCGGTCGAGCAGCCCGGGCGCGTCGCCTCTGGCGGGCACCGGGGCGGACGGGTGGTCGCCCGCGAGCCGATCCACGCGCTCGACGTCCTCGACGGGTACGCCGAGCCGGATGGCGATGTCGTGTAGATCCACGCCGACGACAGTAGCGACCGGTGCGGTCGTCGCAACAGCGCGATGCCCCGTCAGCCCGCTCAACGGTTGGGCGGCGTGACTGCGATGACCAGGTGGGCCGGCTGACCACTGGCATCGCGGTAGCGGCGGGCCAGGCGTGAGTCAGAGGCGACGGCCTCCCCGGCGGTACGGGTGTACGCCTCACCGCCGATGTCGGCGACCACCTCGCCGCTGATGATGATGGCGCAGCTCGGTCCGCCCTCGACCTCGCCTCGCACGGCCGCGCGTATCTCGGCCTGGCCCGGGCCGCCGGGTCAGCGTCGCCAGGCCGACCAGAGGTCGGCGTACCGGCCGCCGGCCGCGATCAGATCGTCCGGGGTGCCGAGTTCGACGATCCGGCCGTGCGCCATCACGGCGATCCGGTCGCAGGTGTGTGCCTGGCTGAGCCGATGCGCGACCACCACGGCCGTGCGGCCCCGGACCAGCGCGGCGCTGGCCTGTTCGAGCTGTCTCGCACCCGCGCTGCCGGCCTCGGCGCTGGCCTCGTCGAGGACGACGACCGGCGGGTCGAGTAGCGCGATGCGGGCCAGTGCCAGCTGTTGCGCCTGGCCGGCGGTGAGCGGGTGTTCGCCATCGCCGACCCGGGTCGCCAACCCGTCGGGTAGGGCGGTGACCCAACCGTCGGCTCCGACCAGCCGCAACGCGGCGTGCAGGTCCTCGTCGGCGGCATCCGGAGCGGCCAGCCGCAGGTCGTCGGCGAGGGTGCCGGCGAAGACGTGCACCTCCTGGGTGACCACGCCGACGGTCCGGCGCAACTCGGCCGCAGACAGCTCACCGATCGGGCGGTCGCCCAGCCATACCTCGCCCTCGGCGGCGGGGAAGACGCCACCGAGGATGGCCGCGAGGGTCGTCTTGCCGGCTCCGCTCTCGCCGACGATCGCCAACGACTCGCCCCCGGCGATCTCGATCGAGACATCCTGCACGACGGCGGGACCGCCCGGGTAGTGGTGCCAGACCGACTTGGCGGTGACGCCCGTTGCCGGCAACCCGGCTACCGGTCCGGACGGCCGCGACTCGGGTACGTCGAGGCCGGCGATGCCGACGAGCCGGGCGAGCGCCGCGCCAGCAGACTGGACGTCGTTGAACGACATCAGCAACAGGCCGAGCGGACCGAAGAGTCGATGGAACAGCAACGCCGCGGCGGTGACGTCGCCGACCGTGCTGTCACCCGCGCGTACCAGCAGGAAGCCGGTCAGCAGCACCGCGCTCAGTCCGAGCGCCTCCGCGTAGTTCATCGTGTTCGCGAACCAGAGGAAACCGCGTACCGCTCGCAGGCGCGCGACGACGGCGTGCCGGGAGGACTGCTCGACCCGGCGGCTCTGGCGGTCCTGCATGCCGTACGCGTGCACCGTCCGCGCGCCGGTGAACGTGGTCAGCAGGCCCTGGGTACGCACCGCGGCGGCTTCCCGCTCGGCGGCGTACAACCGTTTCGCCTGGGGCACGAAACGGCGCAGGCTCAGCACGTACACCGGGAAGACGACCAGGAACGCGGCGGCGATGCGCCAGTCGAGGGTGGCGAAACCGGCGAAGGTGATGACGACGGTGACCAGTGCGGTGAAGATGCCGGCCGCCAGCCGCACCGAGTCGGTCACCCGCTCCACGTCCTCGGTGACCCGGGACGCCACGTCGCCGGAGCCGGCACTCTCCAGCCGGGTGGCGTCCATCCGCAGCGCCCGGTCGAGCACCTCCTCGCGCAGATCGGCGCAGGCCCGCATGCCCCACTCGGTGACCAGCCAGTTGGCGGTGCCGGTGAGGACCGCGGCGGCCAGGCCCGCGCCGAGGATGAACGCCGAGGTCAGCAGTAGTTCGCCGACGGTGCCGCCGGCCACCACCAGGTCGACCAGCCGGCCGAGCAGGATCGGCACGACGACGGCCGCGACACTCGCCGCCGTGGCCGCCGCCACCGACGTCCAGGCGAGCGTCGGATAGCGCCGCAGGGCACGCCGGAAGGCGGTGAAGGTGACCCGGCCGGTCGCCACCGGCAGGATCATGGCCCTGGCAGTCACCGCAGCACCACCTCCGCGTACGACGAGTCGGCGAGCAGGTCGCGGTGCCGCCCGACGGCCGCCACCCGGCCGGCGTGGAGAAAGACGACCCGGTCACACCGGTCGAGCAGCGGCGCGCTGGTGGTGACCAGCACGGTCGCCCGGTCGTCGCCGATCCGGTAGGCGCGGATGCCGTCGGCGATGGCATGCTCGGTGACCGCGTCGATCGCCGTCGTCGGGTCGCGGAAGACGGTCACCGGCCGGTCGGCCAGCAGCGCGCGGGCCAGCGCGAGGCGCTGCCGCTGGCCGCCGGAAAGGTTCAGACCATGGTCGACGAGTTCCCGGTCGAACCCGACGCCGTCGGTGAGCAGATCACCGACGGCGGCCGAGGTCATCGCGGTGCGCAGGGCGGCATCGTCGGGGTCGTCGGCGGTCTGGAGCACCTCCCGCAGGGTGGCGCCGAACAGGTCGACCCCGTGCGGTTCGACAAGCACGGTCCGGCGCAGCGAGGTGAGGTCCAGCTCCCGCACCGGCGTGCCGGCCAGCCGCACCTCGCCCCGGTCCGGCGACCGCGATCCCGCGAGCAGTTCGGTGACGCTGTCGGCGGTGCCGGTCTCCGCGGTGACGATGCCGACCAGCTCGCCGGGAGACACGGCGAGGTCGACGCCGTCCAGGCGCGGCGCGTGCACGGCGTCGAGGGCCAGCGTTCCCGGCCGGGCCGTACGCGTCCCGGAGGGCACCCGTTCCGGTGCGGCGAGCACCTCGGCCACGCGCGCCGCGCTGGCCCGTGCCGTGGCCAGCCGGAAGACGCAGTCGGCGAGGTTGAGCACCGGATCGGTGAGGAAGGTGGCCAGCCCGACGACCGTGATGAGCTGGCCGACCGTGATCCGCCCTGCCAGGGCGTACCAGCCCGCCAGGGCGGCGACGGCGGTGATCAGCAGGCCGGTGGTGAAGGTGGACGCACCGATGAACGTGGCACCGGCCTTGACCGTGCCGATGCCGGCGCGCAGCGACGTCCGGCTGGCCGTGCGGTAACGGCCGACGGCCTCGTCGACGCCACCGAAACCGCGCAGCGGTCGGAGACCGCGCAGCAGATCCGACGCCGTGGCGGCGGCCCGACCGACCGCCTGCTGCTGGGCGGACGTGCGGCGACCGACGATCGGCCCGAGGGCGTTGAGCCCGAGCACCAGGATCGGCACGCCGACCATCAGGCCGAGCCCCAGCGACAAGTCGATCCGCAGCAGCACGACCGTCGACACTGCCAGCCCGACCAGCGCGCTCGCCGCCCGGCTGCCCAGTTCGAGCAGTTCGGCGGCGGACTGGGTGTCGGAGGTCGCGATCGAGAGCAGTTCTCCGCTCTGTCGGCTGGTCCGGATCCCCTGGCCACCGACCACCCGCCGGACCACCCGCATCCGCAACTCGTGCGACTCCTCGGTGACCGCCCGGGACAGGAACCAGAAGCCCGACCGCCAGCCCATGGTGAGGGCGGTGAACAGCGCGAAGATGCCCAGCACGGACCAGGCCATCGCCGAGCTCGACCCGGTACCGACGGCCTGGTCGATGACCAGGCCGATGGCCACCGGGACGAGAGCCTCACACAGTTGGTGCAGTGACCAGAAGGCGGCGCACAGGGCAGTGTCGCGACGCTGCCGCCAGAACATCCGGCGGATCAGTCGCCCCGTGGTCTGTGTCATGCCCCCGCCTCACGTTCGCTGAGTTAGGGCAGGCTAACCTGCTCTCCTCGCCGGACGCCATTCGCGGGTGCACCCTGCTGGCCAGGTCTCAGACCTCGGCGTGCCGGAGCGGCGGCCGGTCGAGCCCGGCCCAGGAGCGCAGCAGCCGACCGCCGATGGAGTCGGCCGGTCCGGAGCCGGGACCGTCGAGAATGCGTTCGACGATCTCGGCTCGGGTGAACCATCGGGCCTCAAGCAGTTCGCGCCCGTCCACGGCGATCGTCTCGTCGACGGCCCGGGCGACGAAGCCGACCATGAGGCCGGCCGGAAACGGCCACCCCTGGGAACCCTGGTAGCTGACCGCGCCGACCGTCACGCCGGCCTCCTCGCCGACCTCGCGGCGGACGGTGCCCTCCAGGCTCTCGCCGATCTCGACGAAACCGGCGAGCAGCGAGAAGCCGTCCGGGCCGGCACCGTGATGGCGGGCGAGTAGACAGCGTGGCTGCGGACTGGGGTCTTCGACGAGCACGATGACGGCGGGTTCGATCCGGGGAAACAACTGCCTGCCGCAGTCGGGGCCCTGGCAGACCCGTAGGTGACCGGCCTCGCCGCTGGCCGTGGTGGCGCCGCAGGTACCGCAGTATCTGGCGTGCCGGTTCCAGTAGAGCAGGCCACGCGCGTACGCCAGGGTCGCGGCAAGTGGCGCGGGCAGGGTGGTGGCCAGCGCGCGCAGGTCAGCGCTGCCGTGCGCGGTAGCCAGGCGCAGTGCCTCGGTCTCCTCGACCTCGCTGAGATCGGCGGCGAAGCTCGCGCTGGTGCCGTCGAGGCCGAGCAGGGCGGTCTGACCGGCCGCCGCCACCAGCGTGCGGGCGGGCGCACCGGTGAGCCGCACCGGCCTGCCGTCGGCCGTCAGCAGTGGTCGGTCGCGCCACATGGGCAGCACCTGGCTGTCGTCGCGGTCGAGCAGGTCGACGATCCGGGCCGGGTCGGCGCGTAGGCCAGCGGCCCGGTCGTGCGGTGTCGCGGTGTACGCGAGCCCGTGAAACACCATGCTGCCGATCGTGCCGGACCCTGCCGGCGGCGCGGGCACCGGCTCGGTGGTCAGCGGACGGCCGGTCACCCGAACCCAGGGTGCGGCGTGGGCCGCGCGGGCGGAACCCGGTGGGCGGACGTCGGGGTTGCCTCCCGGGTACGGCGGTCCGCTGAACCAGTCGGTCCGTCGTACCCGGGAGTTCACCTCAGACTGGGCGGATGTTCTCCGCCTGCAGGCCCCGCTGACCCTGGGTCACATCGAACTCCACTCGCTGGTTCTCCTCCAGGCTGCGGTAGCCACTGGCGGAGATCGCCGAGAAGTGGGCGAACACGTCGGCGCCACCGCCGTCCTGGCTGATAAAGCCGAAGCCCTTGTCCGCGTTGAACCACTTGACGGTGCCGGAAGCCATGTCTTCTCCTCGCAGGCTGTCGAAGCGCCGCACGGTGCGGCCCTTCGTAGGTCGCCGCGTTGATCACCCGTGTCCGGACAGGACGAGAAAACAAAGAGCGCCCGGGGGGTTGGATACCCTCAGGCGCTGGCGACGTCTACGGAATCAAAACTGCAACGTGGCTCACCGTAGCACGAAAAGCGGGACCGATCTGCCAGCTGAGAACATTGTTCCTCGCCGGCTGGCCCCCGGCGACCAGCTGCCGAAGGTCCGCGAGGTGGCGCAGCCACTGGCCATCAATCCCAACACCGTGCTCAAGACGTACCGGGAGTTGGAACTCGAAGGCCTGGCGGAGGGGTGACCCGGTGTCGCCACCTTCGTCACCGCGACGCTGCACCGCGAAGCCCTGGTCAACCAGGCCGAGCTGCGCGCCGAGCTGGTCGACTGGGTGCGTCGGGCGCAGGCGGTGGGACTCACGGCTGAGGAAATCACCGCCCTGGTGGCGACGACGATGCGGCCCAGGTGGCGCTCGCCCTCGCGCTGGCCAAGCGGCCCGGCTGACCTGATCCTGGCCTATCTCACCGAAGGCACCCGGCGGTGAGCACGCCACGCCGCTCGTCTCCGCCACAGGCCTGGACGAGACCGCCCTGCGGGGTGCCTGGACCCTCTCGTACGGCATCCGGGACGACAGCGGAGCGATGGTGGCGCCGGGCGCCCAGATCATCTGTCCACCGGACGCCACCGCGCCGACGGGGCCGTGCGGTGGTGAGTTCGGCGCGGACGCGTACAACTGGGTGCTCTACCAGCCGGCCGAGGGGTACTGGTTGTTCCAGGGCATCGAGACCGGGGTCTTCGTCGCACTCGCCGCGATCCTGTTCTATCTCGCGGTGTGGCGGGTCCGTCGGATCGCCTGAGCATTCGGTTGGTGCCCCCGACGAGCGGGCACCAACCGTGCCACGCCGCTTTCCGGTGACACCGGCCCGCGGCACCCGGACGGCCGCCCGGCCCCGGAGCTTCAGTTGTCCGGTGCCGGGCGGGTCCGCGAGGTGAGCTGCTCGGTGAGCGCGATCGGCAGATCAGCTCGCCGTGCAGGTCGGCGTGGGTGTGCCGGGTGTGCCGGTGGCGGAGCCGAGGAAACCGAACGAGGTGCTGGCGCCCGCGGCCAGGTTGCCGTTGTAGCTGACGTTGCGGGCGGTCACCGCCGAGCCCTGGCTGGTGACCGTCGCGTTCCAGGCCTGGGTGACCGTCTGCCCGGCCGGGTAGGTCCAGGTCACGGTCCAACCGCTGATCGCCGAACCGCCCGCGGTGACCCGTACCTCGCCCTGGAAGCCGCCGGACCACTGGTTGGTCACCGTGTAGGTCGCCGTGCAGCCGCTACCGCCGGGCGGCGGCGTGGTGGGCGGTGGGGTGGTGGGCGGTGGGGTGGTGGGCGGCGGCGTCGTCGGGGGTGGCGTGGTCGGCGGTGGGGTGGTCGGGGGTGGCGTGGTCGATCCACCCCAGCCAGCGGTGGAGTCGAGCCAGGCCGCCCGGCGCAGCATCCAGTCCCGCATGAACTGGACCTGCCCCTGCCAGGTCGGCGCGGTCGGCGTGATGAAGGGACCGACGTTTCGGTTGCTCAGGTTCGGCCAGCGCTGGAAGTTGCGCTGCGCGGCGGCCGTCAGCGGGGCGCTGAGGCCGTCGATGCGAGCCTGCAACGACGCGTCGGAGAGCGCGCCCCGGCGCAGTGTCTGCCAGCGCAGCCGCACCTCGTTGACGAACGCCGGGTCACGCATCAACTGTGTGAACCAGTCGTTGGCCACCGGTTGGCGGACCTGTTGGTACTGCCAGCCGGAGGTCTGGTCGTTCTGGAAGAAGCCGCCCACGCCGAAGCTGAGATCGTAGTCCCAGAGCGGACCGGCGAAGATCTTGGTGTCGCGGTCCTTGTAGAAGTAGGCGCTGCGGATGTACGAGTCCATCTCCCGGCTCAGTTCGTTGATGATGAGCTGGTCGATGAAGGAACCCACGTCGATGTACGCCCGGTAGCCGCTGACCGGGTCGGCGAAGTTCGGCGCCCGCAGCACGTTGTGGAACTCCTGGATGTGGCTGCGTAACCAGTCGCGTTGCTCGGGTTGCAGCGGCGACGGATCGGCGACCTCCAGGTAGTTCCAGCAGCTCGCCGCCGGCCCGGTGCAGGACAGGGTCGGCTCCTCGGCGGCCATCCACTCGAACTTGAAGATGTAGCCGCCGGTGATTTTCGGCAGGGTCCGGTCGTCCTCGCGGAGCTGTTTGAGGTCGAGCCGGTTCTTGGAGTTCTTGATCGTCTCGACGATCATGTAGACGCCCATGTAGTCGTCGGCACCGACCGGGGCGGCATCGGTGTTCAGGTAGAACTCCGCGAAGGCGTACCGGGGCGCGGGCAGGCCCATCTGCCGCCCGAGGTCGTAGACGAACGCCTCCCGGATCAGCGCCTTGTCGCTGAACGGCCCGCGCAGTACCCAGTCGGAGTCGGCCGGCATGCCGAGCACCGGGTAGTCGGCGTCGTCGTCCTCGTTGTCCCAGAACTCGAGCCGGAACGGCGTCTTGGCGAACATCGCCGACGACTGCCCGCGCAGCCGGAAACCGGCCCGGGTGGCCACGGTGGGTGCGGCGGCCAGGGAGGTGCTGCCGCCGCCCGGCTCGAAGATCATCGTGGTGGCGTCGAGGTACTCCCGGTCGGGCCGCCCGGCACCGTACGAGTCGATCAGGACGACCGGCAGGTCGTGTGCGGTGCTGGTGTCGCGGGCGGCGTACATGGCGGTGCCGGGTGCGCCCGAGGCGGTCTGCCCGACGAACGCCTGGGCCCGCAGTTGCGTCGTACGGGTGAAGCGCAGCGCCGTGCCGGAGTAGAGCGGCGACTGCGCGTCGGGCAGGCGCCCGTCGGTGGTGTAGCGGATCTGGGCACCGCTCACGGTGGTGCTCAGCGACACCGAGACCGCTCCGGAGAAGGTGCCGCTGGGTACGGAGAAGCCGATGTCGCCGACCAGATCTTCGGCGGCCTCGGTAGCCGCGGCGGTGTCCGCGGCGGTGCGGACACCGGCGGGCCGGTCGACCGGGATGGTGGAACCGGACGTGCCGGCAAGGGGTTCGGCACCGGCCGGTGCCGGCGACGGGACGAGGAACCCGGTGACCAGCGCGGCGACGGCCGCGATCCCTGCGATGCGCAGGGCTGCCGCCGAGGTGCCGACGCTGCGGTCGGTCAGACGCACGATGCCTCCTGAACGGGACGGTGGGTGGTGGCGGTCGGTGTCGTGCCCACCGACGGGGTGGTGCGGAAATGGCGGCGCAGTGTCCGACGCCAGGGCGAGTCCGGCAGGTCCGGACGCAGCGCCGCCAGCCCGGTGGCGTACTTGGAGATGCGGGCGGGCCGCAGCCCCAGCTGCCAGAGCAGCCGGTCGGCCGGTGATGCGGCGGCGCTGGTCTTGGTCTCGACCACGACCACATCCGGCAGGTGCAGTGAGGTGCCGCCGGCCTGCCAGGCGAGCCCGGTGTCGATGGTGACCCGACTGGCGGTCGCCGGCAGCAGCAGTGTCGCCCGGCGGTAGCTGGTGACCAGCACCGGATCGAGGGCGCTGCCGGCGGGCGGGCAGATCGCCTCCCGCGCGAGCGCCTGGTCGACGAAGTCACGGCCGGGTCGTACGGTCGTGCGGTCACCCGGATCGTATGGCAACCGATGTTTGGTGATGCTGTCGCGCGCTCCGCTGATCTTGACTTCGAGCCAGCACAGGGTCGAGTCGAGGTAGGTGCGGGTGCGCACCTTGAAGCGGCGTCGTCGCCGGTAGGCCGCGCAGTGATAGCTGGCCAACCTCGGGGTGTCGAAGTAGACCGACTCGTAGCGGAAGCTTCGCGCACCGCCGATCTCCAGCACCCGTGCGTGCGGGATGAGCTGGTCGAGCAGGAGTGGCAACCGGTCGAGCGGGACGAGGTACTTGCGGTCCACCCTGGTCTGCAGGGCGGCCCGGTCGACGAGTTCGGTCAACCCGATGGTGTCCATGGCTGCCAGGGGCGCGGTGATCGGCTGGATGCTCATCGGGCGGCTCCCGCCTTGGCCTGGGTTGCGGTGGCCCTGGTCGTCCGGCCGTTGACCGAGTAGCGGACGTCAACGACGGTGGTCTCGTTGACCAGGTCGATTCGCTGCACGGTGGCGACGTGCACACGTGCGCCGAGCAGTTGCTCCAGCTGGGCTACGAGGGTCACATGATCGGTCACGGCTGAATCGAGCACCATGATCTGGTGCCGGTAGTGGCGGAGCAGCCGGGGATGGTCGCCCAGGAATATCACCACGAGGATGAGGCCCATCAGCCCGGCGCTGAGCCAGACCGAGGTGGTGCTCAACGCACCGAGGATGCCCAGGGCGAGCGCGGAGAAGTAGTACGCGACCTCGTGCTGGTCGAGTTCCGTCGACCGCAGGCGGATGATCGACAGTACGCCGAACAGCGCCAGCCCGAGCCCGAGGCCCGCGCCGACGTTGCTGGCGCTGAGCGCGCTGGCCACTGCGAGGACACCGACGTTGACGCCGAGGTAGGCGACCACCAGGTCGCGGCGCCGGTGTCTCGGGAAGTAGAGCCCGAAGACGAGCAGCACCACCGCGCCGATGTCGATCGCGAACAGGATGAGCTGCGACATCTGGTGTTTTCCTCCTGGGTCGCTGTCGCGCCGGCCCCGTCTCATCTCGTCGGCACGAGCTGCGGCCAGGTGACCGAACGCAACCAAAAGTCTCGGTAAACTTGCGGGAACTATTTCGGTAATAGTACTGGGATGCATCGAACCGGGTCAATGGCAGTGTTGTGCCAACCTGGACTTTTGGCGCGCGCCGGGCGCTTCCGCGATCGTCTGACTCGGGTCGGTTCGCTGGTCGGGACGCGATCTGTGCGCGAGTGGACCAGATGTGGACCGGTGGTGAACCCAGGGTAAACAACCTCAGGCGGTTGCCGCTCGCCGCAAGGGCGGCCGCCCGCGGCGGCTGATGGTTGTGGACCTCCGCTCCGGCCGTGGTCGTCCTCGTGGGTCACCCGGCGCGATCTGATGTCGGCGGGGTCGATGCCCGCCCGGCCGCTGCGCACGCTCGGCCCCACCGGCCCCGGCCCTCACCAGCGGTGGACAACGACCACCAACCGAGGTCGCGGACCGGGTTAGCGGCGGGGGCGGCGGAGACCGGCACGCCAACCGGACGCGATCGTGCGCCGCGCCTCCGCCTGGCCCAATCCGACCGACACCGCCGCGTCGGTCAACCGGGGCCGCACCACGGACTCGTCGAGCGCTCCACTCGCGGCGAGCTGGCCGAGCCGGAACGCCGCCCGGTTCACCGCGTTGTTGCGCCCACCGCCGCTCACCCGCTGCCCGCCCCTGAACACAGGACGCGGCGCGGCCAGAATCCGACCGACCTCCCCGTCCAGCGCGGCCTGCGCGTACCGGTCGAGGTCGGCGATCGGCTCGGCCGCGACCGCCAACACCGGCGCCGGTGGGACCACCAACCGCGCAAGCGCCGGTGGGCACTGCGGCAGCGTGCCGCCGTTCCACGGCTGGGTGAACAGGTACCGGTGGCCGGTCGCGTGCAGCGACGGCGGCGCGACCGCCGACCCGCCCCGGCCGCGCCAGTCCACCCCGGGCAGCAACCCGATCCGACTGCCGTACCCCGTCGAGGCGAACCACAGGTGGTAGCCGAGCCCCGTACGCACGAGCGGCCCAGCCGGGCGGACCACGTCGAGCAGATCGAGGACCGCGTGCAGGCCGTCGTTGGTGTCGACGTCGCACACATCCAAGACGTCGCCGGTGGCCAGGCCGATGTTCGCTCGTGGCCAGCGCCGCCAGCACGACCGGACCAGCCGGGCGTCGGTGGACGCCTCGTGCAACCCGTGCCGCAGCCGTGGATGCTTTCCCGGCGAGCCGCACCCGTCACGTTCCCGGCAGGAACAACCTCCGCCGGGTACGGGGGTGTGTAACGGCATCACCGGGATACCGGCCTCCGCGTATCGCAGGGCCGTGTCGAGCAGGCTCTCTCCCATCTTTTACCTCCCCTGCTTCTCTCTATGGCGCGTGCGGCACAGACCCCGTTGTTGGCTGCCGGCCGCGGAGCAGGCGGCGTTGGACGGCAGGGTACGGGCGTGTGACCGGCTGACGGTGGCCGCGTCCGACCACAAGGTGCGGTCGGCGCCTCACCCGGGAGGGTGGCGCTTCCTCCACCAGCTCGATGCCCGTACTTCGCCATCTCCCCGAAGGCATCAGCGCATCGTCCTGGCGGTCAGGTCGGCGGAATCGCCGACGACCAGGTGGCCGCCCGTCGCGGCGTCGGGACCGCGCCGAGCGTGACCTCGGGTCGGCTGTCCCACTTCCTCCGATGGCACGCTCCCGGCATCACCGCCGACACGCTTCCTCCCGACCTGCTGGAGACCGGGCTGGGTGAGGCTCGCGATGAGAAGCTCCTCGAGGAAAGCCGCGCGGCGGTCGATGTTCGGCATTGGCTCGGGCGACGACATCGCGGCCACCGTCGTCTTCCTCGCCGGCAGCGGCGCGCACCATCTCAATGCGGTCCTGATCAGGGCGAACAGCGGACTCGTCTATCGAGACGGTCGATGGGGGCCCGGCTCCGTACCCCACGGAAGGCGTGAGGGGGTCTACAATAAGGAGGGTTGCGGAAGTGGGCCGTGACGCAACTCAGAATGGCCGGGCGACCGCCTGCGGAGCCGGCCCGTGGACACCTGGAAGGCACGTTGTCACTCGCATATTCCGGCCTCCGCATGATCGCCAGCCCCACACTGAAGACGTTCTGGAAACTGCGGGTCAGCGGAGTCGAGCACGTGCCGGAAAGCGGCCCGGTCATTCTTGCCGCAAATCACCTCTCCGTGGCCGATCACCTCTTCCTGCCCGTCGCCTGTCCACGTCTGGTGTTCTTCATGGCCAAGTCCGACTATTTTGTCGAGACCGGCGCCAAAGGACGACTGCGTGGTCTGTTCATGCGGTCGGTGGGTCAGATCCCGGTGGAACGCAGCGGCGGCCGGGCCGCTCTCGCCGGCCTTGAGCAGGCCCGCCAGGTCATTCTCAGTGGGAAGGTCTTCGGCATCTTCCCGGAGGGCACCAGGTCCGTCGACGGCCGGCTCTATCGCGGCAAGACCGGCGTTACCCGACTGGCGCTGATGACCGGCGCCCCGGTGATCCCGGTGGGTCTGACCGGCACGGACGCCGTACAGCCGCTCGGCAAGCTCCTACCCCGCGCCGGCCTTGAGGTCAGCGTCCACTTCGGCAAGCCGCTGTACTTCCGGCGTTCCAACGAGACCCGCCACAACGCCCGGGAACTTCGGGCGATGACCGACGAAGTGATGGACCGGATCGCGGACCTGACCGGCCAGGAGACGGTCAAGGCCTACGCCGTCCGGTCGGGCGCCGCTGCCTCCGGCACGCCCGGCAACGCTGGCCCGTCCGGCGGCTGAGGAGCTTTGTGACACCTCGGCGTGATCTTCCTGGCGGATGGGCAGTGAGCGGTCATTGAGCCGTTGTTGCGGTACGGGATTCGGAACGGGGCGGCGTGGTGACGCCCCTATGTTTGCCAAGTCACCGGATTGGGTGTTGTCGCTGGTGGCAGGGCTGCGGTGATGAAGGGGAAGATCTGCCGGGCGACGTATCGCTTCAGGCAGCGGATCGTTTCCTTCGTCGATTTTTCCTCAGTTGCCCGCTTGGTGGCGTAGTCGCGGGTGCGTTGGTCGCGGCCGAGCCGGGTCAGGACGATGGTGTAGAGGGCGCTGTTGGCGCGCCGGTCGCCGCCGCGGTTGAGGCGGCGGCGGATGGTCTTGCCTGATGACGCGTCGATGGGGTTGACGCCGCAGAGGGCGGCGAACGCGGCTTGGTTGGCCAGCCGGTCGGGGTTGTCGCCTGCAGCGATGAGCAGCGCCGCAGCGGTGTCGGGACCGACGCCGTGCTGCTCGAGCAGCTGCGGCGCGCAGGCGGTGATGGTGGCGTTCATCTGTTGTTGCAGGACGCGGTGCTTGTCGGTGAGAGCCAGGACACGGCGGGCCAGGATGCGCAGGACCGTGGTGGCCGCCGCACGGGTGTCCTGTGCGGTGCTGCTGGGCAGGTCCGCACAGGCGCGGATTAACGCGACTCGACCGAGACCGTTTAGTGATTCGCGCAGCATCGGGTCGGCTCGCACCAGCACGGCCTTGAGCTGGTTGATGCCTGGGTGCGGGCCTTGACCGCCGAGTCTTTGGCGATCTTGAACATGCGGAGTGCCTCTACGGCGCCGTCGCCGCTTTTGGCCAGGCCGGTGGCTTGCCCGGACAGCACCGCGCGGGCGGCGTTCTCCGCGTCGATGGCGTCGGTCTTGCCGCGGCGGCGGCGTACCGCTCGGTCGAGCCGGTTGACCTCAATGACCTGCAGCCCGTCGCGGTGCAGGTGCCGGTGTCGGCGGTGCCGTGGGAGTTGGTGCCTCCACACCGGCGCGGCGCAGCCGACCGTGTCCGTGCGCCCAGTCCACCAAAGCGGTGTAGCCGGCTGCGGTGGTTGGGAATGCCCGGGTGGCCATCAGCGCACCGAGCACGGTGACTATTGCTGCGACGTGCTGGTCGTTGTGCGTGTCTACCCCGAGGATGACTTCCTCATCCATCGCGGCGGCGTCGGTTGTTGACGTCGGTGGGCAACACCAGATCCTTTCACTCGGGAACAGGCATCGACGTCGACCGGACCTCCCTACCGATAATCACCGAAACTATATTGACATATTTCGTTTTCCGGTTCGAAACTTACCCTGCGGATACCGATCGATGAACCTCGATCAACACCATCCTCTCAGCGTCTGCTCGGAAGGGGTCTGGAGTGACTGTGAAGCTTGCCCGCCCACGGAGCCGTTCGGTGGTGGTCGTACTTGCGGTGACGGCGCTCGCCCTCGCCGCAACGACCCTGACGGTGGCGGAAGTGGGGGTGGCCCGGGCCGCCGACGGCCTCGCGGTCGTCTCCCCGGTGGAGGACGACGGCGTCGACTGTCCGACGCCGATTCCGGGTACGCCCTCGGCCAACCCCAGACTGCCCGACCCCTTCCGGAGGCCGGACGGGAGCCGAATCTCGGCCAAGTCGGACTGGCGCTGTCAGCGTGCGGCGACCAAGCAGCTCGCGCAGCGGTACGTCTACGGCGACAAGCCGGCGAAACCGCAGACCGTCAGCGGCACGGTCTCGAACACCAGCATCACGGTGAACGTGGCGCACAACGGCCGTACCGCCAGCTTTTCCGCGAGCGTGCAACTGCCCAGCGGTGGCAGTGGGCCCTACCCTGCCGTGGTGGTACTGGGCGGGTTCGGCGCGGACACCGCGACCATCCGGTCCGCCGGCGCCGCGGTGATCAGCTATGACCCGCTCGCCGTGGGGCGGGAGGGCACCCCCCGCAACAACAAGCAGGGTGCCTTCTACGGCATCTACGGTTCGTCGAGCAGCAGCGGGCTGTTGGTCGCCTGGGCCTGGGGCGTCAGCCGGATCATCGACGTCATCGAGCAGTCGGGCGGAAACATCCTGCGCGCGGACGCGACAGGTGTCACCGGGTGCTCCCGCTACGGCAAGGGGGCCTTCGTGACGGGCGCTTTCGACCAGCGGATCGCCCTGACCATGCCGATCGAGTCGGGCAGCGCCGGCTCGCCGATCTTCCGGGGCATCCCCGGCGAGTCCGGCGCCCAACCGCTGAGCAGCGCGTACGGCGAGCAGCCGTGGCTGGGTGACGCCTTCGGCTCGTACACCGGCAACCCGGCGAACCTGCCGATCGACACTCACCAGACCGTGGCCATGGTGGCTCCGCGTGGACTGCTCATCATGGACAACCCGCACATCGACTGGCTGGCCGCCCGGTCCTCCAGCGTCGCCGCGCTGGCCGGAGCGGAGGTCTACCGGGCACTCGGAGTCGGCGACAACATCAGCTACTGGTCCGACGTCCAGGACGGCACGCACTGCGCCTCCCGGTCGGAGTGGCGTGTCCCGTTGCAGCAGAACATTCAGAAGTTCCTGCTCAAGACGGGCGACTCGGCGGGCGTCTTCCGGATCTCCAGCCGTAAGGCCGGCAACCTCTCCGAGTGGCGGGACTGGCAGACGCCGACCCTTGCCGACGGCCCGACCGCGCCGCCGACCACGCCGCCGACCACGCCCCCCACCACGCCGCCGACGACGCCGCCGACGACGCCGCCGACGACGCCCCCGACCACGCCGCCGACGACGCCACCCACCACGCCGCCGGCCAGCGGCGCCTGCTCGGCGTCGGTGTCGGTCAACCAGTGGACGGGTGGCTTCGTCGCCACCGTACGGGTCACCGCCGGCCCGGCCGCCCTCAACGGCTGGGCGGTCACCATGACGCTGCCCTCCGGCACCAGCGTCACCAACGCCTGGAACGCCCAACGCAGCGGCTCCAGTGGAGCGGTCACCTTCAGTAATGTCGGCTACAACGGGTCCGTCGCCGCCGGGCAGTCGACCGAGTTCGGCTTCCAGGGGACCGGCGCCGGCAGCGGGATGACCCCCACCTGCGCCGCCCGGTAGCTTCCGACGCTGCGAGCCGGGCGCCTGGGCATGGCGGTGGTGGCCGTCATGCCCAGTGACGCTCCGAAACTTCCGTAGAACTTTCGGAAATCATTGACGTGCGTGAAATCTCGCTGCAATACTTCGGCCCAGTAAGGCCGATGCGACCCTTTGGCCATGGTGTGCACCGGTCCACAATTTTCGCACCCATAAGTCCGGATTCATGCTGCCCAAATGGGCCACCGGACCCGGAAGGAGCGTCATGGCCAACTCTTCCCGCGCACCCGGACGGTCGAGGCGACCATCCTGAACCGTGAGTTCAACCAGGTCACCGCCGAGAACGAGATGAAGATCGACGCGCTCCAGCCGAACCGGGGGCAGTTCAACTACGGCAACGCCGACCGGCTCGTCCAGCACGCTCGCAGTCAGGGCATGCTGGTCCGCGGGCACACCCTGGCCTGGCACTCGCAGCAGCCCGGCTGGATGCAGAACATGTCCGGCACCACGCTGCGCAATGCCATGCTCGACCACGTCACCCAGGTCGCCACCCACTTCCGGGGTCAGATCGAGTGGTGGGACGTGGTGAACGAGGCGTTCGCCGACGGCGGCAGCGGCGCCCGACGTGACTCGAACCTCCAGCGCACCGGCAACGACTGGATCGAGGCGGCCTTCCGCGCCGCCCGGCAGGCCGACCCGAACGCCGACCTGTGCTACAACGACTACAACATCGACAACTGGAACGACGCCAAGACCCAGGCCGTCTACCGGATGGTCCAGGACTTCAAGAGCCGTGGCGTGCCGATCGACTGCGTCGGCCTGCAGTCGCACTTCACCGGCGGCTCGAACTACCCGAGCAACTACCGCACCACGCTGTCCAGCTTCGCCGCCCTCGGCGTCGACGTGCACATCACCGAGCTGGACATCCGCAACGCCCCGTCCGACGCGTACCGGAACGTGGTGAACGACTGCCTCGCCGTCGCGCGCTGCAAGGGCATCACCGTCTGGGGCATCCGCGACTCCGACTCGTGGCGCTCCAGCGAGAACCCGCTGCTGTTCAACGGCAGTGGCCAGAAGAAGCCGGCGTACGACGCCGTGCTCACCGCGCTGAACAGCGGCACGCCGCCCACCGGCAACCCGACCACCCCGCCGCCCACCGGCAACCCGACGACCCCGCCGCCCACCGGCAACCCGACCACCCCGCCGCCCGGCGGCGGCTGCACCGCGACGGTGACGCCCGGCCAGGTCTGGGGTGACCGTTACAACACCTCCGTGACGGTCAGCGGGGCCAGCACCTGGTCGGTGGTCGTCGCCATCACCCCGCCGCAGCGGATCTCCGCTACCTGGAGCGGCAGCCCGACCTGGGACGGCAGCGGCAACGTGATGACGATGCGCTCCGACGGCAGCGGCAACACGTTCGGCTTCACCACGATGATGAACGGCAACTCCAGCGCCCGCCCGCAGATCAGGTCCTGCACCGCAGGCTGACCGGGCCGAGCCACACCGGCCGTGCGGGGCTCGCCCCGCAGGGCCGGTCCGTTCGTCACGGCATCACGGAGCAGCCGGCGGGCCGGACGACGTCGGCTGGGCCGGCAGCAGATCTGATCGAATAACATCATTGACCGTTACCGTTAACACTCTTTAAGATTTGGCTGCCTCGAGGAACCCAGCACCCGTACGCCACGGCCGGTCATCGGCGGCTCCACAGCGACCGGCCGTGGCGGCACGGCACCCTCACCTGCCACGGGAAGGTCCTCGATGTCCTCACCACGTCCCCGGCCGCGCTCCGCCCTCGCCGCCGCTCTGCTCGCGCTGGCAACCGCCAGCGCCACCCTCGCCGTCGCCCCGACCGCCGCGCAGGCGGTGGTTCTGCCCAACAACTTCAAGAGCGTGGGCTACCTGCCGTCCTGGACCGGCAACGTCAACTCGGTGCAGTACACCAAGCTGACCCACATCAACTACGCGTTCGTGCTGCCCAACAGCAACGGCACCCTGCGCGCCTTGGAGAACCCGAGCAAGCTCACCTCGCTGGTGTCGCTGGCCCGGGCGAACAACGTCAAGGTCTCCATCGCCGTCGGCGGCTGGAACAACGGCGACGACAGCGCCTTCGAGGCACTCGCGGCCAACGCCGGCACCCGCACGACATTCGTCAACAGCGTGGTCAACGTCGTCAACCAGTACGGCCTCGACGGCGTCGACATGGACTGGGAGTACCCGGACCCGGGCACCTCGGCCAACAACTACAGCCTGCTGATGCAGCAGTTGAGCAACGTTCTGCGCCCACAGGGCAAGCTGCTCACCGCAGCGGTCGTGGCGGAGGGCTACTACCGCGACGGCGTACCGACGTCGGTCTTCAACTACGTGGACTTTCTCAACATCATGGCGTACGACAGTGGTAGTCCCCACGCCAACTACGACTGGTCGATCAACGCGGTGAACGGCTGGAAGGCTCGCGGCCTGCCGGCCAGCAAGGCCATTTTCGGGGTGCCGTTCTACAGCCGGCCGGGCTACTACACGTACACCCAGTTGGTTGGCATGGACCCGGCCAACGCCAACCGGGACTGCACCACCGTCGGCGGCGCTCAGCAGTGCTACAACGGCGTGTCGACGGTCAAGCGCAAGACCCAGTGGGCGATGACCAATGCCGGCGGCATGATGAACTGGGAACTGACCCAGGACACCGGTGGCTCGACGTCGCTGGTCAGCGCCATCTACGACACCGTGATGGGCGGATCCCCGCCGCCGACCGGCCGGACCGGCCAGATCACCGGCATCGCCGGCAAGTGCGTGGATGTCGCCGCCGCGACCACCGCCAACGGCACCGCCATCCAGCTCTACACCTGCAACGGCACCAACGCGCAGCGGTGGACCGTGGCCAGCGACGGCACCCTGCGTGCCCTCGGCAAGTGCCTGGACGTGACCAGCGCCGGCACCGCCAACGGCACCCCGATCCAGCTGTGGGAGTGCAACGGCACCGGTGCCCAGGTCTGGCAGGCCCAGTCCAACGGCACGCTGCGCAACCCGGTGTCGAACAGGTGTCTCGACGCCACCGGCAACAGCTCCGCCGATGGCACCCGGCTACAGATCTGGGACTGCTTCGGCGACGCCAACCAGGTCTGGCGCCTACCGACCTGACTTGGTGCGGTGTCCAGAAACGTTCACCGGATCGCCGCCTGGCCCTCGCCGCGACACCGCCAACGTTCCTGGACACCACCTAGCTCGACCGGAACGCCATGGCGGCCCCGTCCCGGTGGGGACGGGGCCGCCATGGCCAGCGGGCTCATCGGCCCGGATCGGCGATCACCGACCCCACAGCCGCCAGGTCTGGTTGAGCGGGCTGCCCTGGCCCACCGGGTTGCAGGTCCACTGGTGGACCGGGGCGCGCGGCGCGGTGGAGATGGTGCTGACATCGACGCACTTGTTGCTGTGCCGGGCCACCAACTGGTAGTCGTGCGGGTCGTTGCCCGAGTAGGTCACCTTGCGCAGGGTGAACTGCTGGTTGAGACCACCGTGGCAGCCCCACTGGTGCACCGCCGCGCCGTCGGCGGTGGACACCCCGCTGACATCCAGACACTTGCCGGTCTGCTGGTTGACCACCGTGTAGGTGTTCGCCACCCCGGCGACCTGCTGGAAGTTCCACAGCTGCTGGTCGCCGCCCTCGCAGTGGAACTGCTGCTGCACGTTGCCGTCGGCGGTGTTGCGGTCGGTGTTGTCGAGACACTGCTGGGAGTGCTGTGCCACGGCCACCGACTGGAAGCCGCCGTCGGAGGGCGGCAGCAGGGTCAGCGT
Source organism: Micromonospora sp. ATLC16 (assembly GCF_057196645.1). Lineage (NCBI taxonomy): Bacteria > Bacillati > Actinomycetota > Actinomycetes > Micromonosporales > Micromonosporaceae > Micromonospora > Micromonospora sp. ATLC16. The sequence continues at coordinate 74,720 of NZ_JBXUOW010000007.1, read as the reverse complement.
GTAGGTGTCGCTCTGGTTGGGGTACGGCACCGTCACCGTGGCGTTGTCGCCGCTCACACCCACCACGCTGTTCGAGACGGTGATCGGACCCTGCACCGCGCCGCCGCCGTTGTGGGGGATCCGTTGGGTGAGCACCCGGACCTGGTTGTTCTGCACGATGCCGCTGGTGGTGTCGAGCCGTTGCAGGTTGACGGTGAGGCGGCCGGTGGTCCGGCCCCCGCCGAGCAGCACCTTCGCCGAACCTGTCGTCTTGGTGGCGAAGGCGTCGTACGACGGGCTGGCCGAGACCGGGACGATCTGCCCGGTCTGCGAGCCGTAGAAGCGATAGACCCACCACTCGCCCTTGGGCTGGTGCTGCCCGGCCGAGTTGTGCACCAGGAGGTTACCCAGGTCGTTGTGCAGGTTTCCGCCGCCGGCCCAGTTCGCCCGCAGGCCGTCAGCGCGGGCACGTTCCAGGCGGGCGATGTACCAGGCCCCGTCGGCGGGGTTCTGCTCGTCGGGGGCGGCGTACTCGTTGATCTGATACGGCCGGGGGTGCGGGATGCCGCGCGGATCCAGGGTCGCGTTGGCGGCGGCGACGTTTGCCACCGGATCGCCGGGCAGGGCGTGCCAGCTGACGATGTCCGGCACCGTGTTCGTCGAGCGGACGAAGTCCAGGTACTGGTTCCAGAAGGCGTGGTTGGTCGAGGGCACGCAGGCGCAGCTCGGCCCGACGATGAGCTGGTCGGGGAACTCGGCCCGGATGCGCTGGTAGGTGCGGCGCCACAGCTCGAAGTACTGGGAGATCGGGCGGTTCCAGAACAGTGTGATGTTGGGTTCGTTCCAGATGTCCCACTGCACGCTCAGCCCGGCCGCGCGTACGTCGCTGATGACCCGGTCGAGGAAGTTGTCGTAGTCGGTCCAGTTGCCGTTGTCGCCGGGGAACCGGGAGATCGCGGCGCCGTCCGCGCCCCACAGGTCGTGCGGCAGGAGGATGAACTCGCCGCCGAGGGCGGTGGTCCGGCGGGCCTGGGCGAGGGTGGAGTTCCACCGGCGTTCGTAGGTTCCGCCGACCCAGCCGCTGCCGGGTAGCTGCGCGCCACCGGCGCGCATGTACCGGAACTTGACGTCGCGGTAGAAGTGGTCGGCCGGGCCAGCGGCGTTCTCGGTCATGCCGTAGATCCAGCCGGCCGCGCGGTACGTCGGCGCACCGCTGGTGACTGAGAAGTTCACGCTGATCGACTCGTCTGCGGCCTGCGCCGGTGTGGAGACCGCGACGACGGAGGTGGCAGCGAGAAACCCGATCGCGAGCCGGGCGGTGAGGCGGCGGAGAGTTCCTGGTCTGCTCGTGCGGGGGAGTGGCACTGGGACTCCTTTGCGACGGGAGCACGTCTGAAGGGCGAAGGGCTGCGGCCGAATCGATTCGCTGCGGAGCGTAGGAGTTCATGGTTGTAAATGTCAACGCCGTGACGCCAGCGTGAAGTAGTCGTTTCGCCGTCGGCCCCGTCGTCGCGCGGAGCGCTCTTGACCGGGTTGTGCGGCCGGGCCTATGGTCGGCCGAACCGATTCCGCGAATCGGTTCGACAGTGGGTTGATGTTGCGCACCGTCCGCCACAGAGATCGAAGCGAGGCGTCAGATGACCCGATCCATATCGCGCGGGCGCACCGTCGGTGCCGCCCTGTTGGCCGCCGCCCTCGCCGCCACGGCCGTCGCCTGCGCCGCGGAATCCCTGTCGAGCGAGGCCGGCGGGACGTACACCATCTGGGACCCGTACCCGCAGTTCACCGACGATTCCGACTGGGTCGGACTGCTCAAGGACTGCGGCACGTCGGCCGGGGTGACCGTCGAACGGACCAGCTACGACACCACCGACCTGACGAACAAGGCGTTGCTCGCCGCACAGCAGGGCAACTCCGCGGATGTGTTGATCATCGACAACCCGGTGATCTCCACCCTGGCCGAGGCCGGTGCCCTGACCACTACCGACGAGACGAACCTCGACGTGTCGGCGATGGAACCCAACCTGCTCGGCGCCGGGCAGAGCGGCGGCAAGACGTACGGAGTGCCGATCGGCGCGAACACCCTCGCCCTTTACTACAACAAGGACCTGCTGACCGAGGTGGGGGTGGACGTCGCCACGGTGACCGACTGGCCCGCACTCACCGCGGCGCTGGTCAAGGTCAAGGCCGCCGGCAAGAAGGGCATCACCTTCTCCGCGATCGGTACCGAGGAGGGCAGCTTCCAGTTCCTGCCCTGGTTCTGGGGTGCCGGTGCCCAGCTGACCGCGTTGGACGCGCCACCGGCGGTGGCCGCGTTGACCCTCTGGAGCGACTGGCTGGCCGCCGGCCACGCCCCCAACTCCGTCATCAACAACACGCAGACCACCAGCTGGCAGGAGTTCGCCAGCGGCGGTTACGCGTTCAGCGAGAACGGCACCTGGCAGCTGGCCAACGCGGCCAAGCTGGATTTCGAGTACGGCATCATCCCCGTCCCGGCCCGTACCGGCGGCACCGCGCCGGCACCCACCGGCGGCGAGTTCATCTCCATCCCGGTGCAACGTGACACCGGGCGGTACGCCACCTCGCAGCGGCTGGTCACCTGCCTGACCAGCGGCGACAACCTGCTCACCACGGACAACACCCTGTCCTACATCGCTCCGGTCGCCGCCGTGCAGGAGCAGCAGGTGGCGGCGAACGCCGAGTTGAAGGTCTGGGTCGACGCGGTGAAGGCGGCGAAGGGGCGCACCGGCGACGATCTCGGCACCCGGTATCCGAGAATCTCCGAGCCGCTGTGGAGGGCTGTGCAGTCCGCGCTCAGCGGCGCCCAGACGCCGCAGGAAGCGCTGTCGACCGCGCAGCGGGCCGCCGAGAGCGCGACGAGCTGACCAGGCACGCCACCGACATGGGAATCGACGTCATCCGTACCCTGCGATCCGTGACGGTGGGCGCGACCGGTGGAGCGGCGGGCACCGCCCCACCGGCACACCGACGCCGTCGCCGTCGCCACGCCAGCGGTTCCCGGTGGGCGACGTGGGCCTTCCTCGCCCCGGTGGTCGGCTACCTGATCGCCTTCTACGCCTATCCGCTGTACCGCAACGTCGAGTTGAGCCTGCGGGAGTACACGGTCCGCTCGTTCGTCCAGGGTGGTGCGCCGTTCGCCGGGCTGGACAACTACCGGGCGGTGCTGTCCGCGCCGACGTTCCCGCCGGCGCTGCTCAACACGCTTGTCTTCACCGCCACGTCACTGGTCTTCCAGTTCGCCATCGGGCTGCTGCTGGCGCTCTTCTTCCATCGGCACTTCCCGCTCTCGCGTACGCTGCGCGCGCTGTTCCTCGTACCCTGGCTGCTGCCGTTGATCGTCTCTGCGTCCACCTGGTCGTGGCTGCTCAACAGCGAGGCCGGCGTGGTCAACGCCGCGCTCGCGCTCCTCGGCGTGGATCCGGTGAACTGGCTGACCTCACCCCGGTGGTCATTGGTGTCGGTGATCATCGCCAACATCTGGATCGGCATCCCGTTCAACCTGGTCGTGCTCTACAGCGGCCTGCAGGCGATCCCGCGCCCGCTCTACGAGGCGGCGGAGCTGGACGGCGCCGGTGGCTGGCAGCGCTTCCGGTGGATCACCTGGCCGTTGCTGCGTCCGGTCTCGGCGATCACGCTGCTGCTCGGGCTGGTCTACACGCTGAAGGTCTTCGACCTGATCTGGATCATGACCAGGGGTGGCCCGACCGATTCCTCGACCACCCTGGCCACCTGGTCGTACCGGCTCGGGTTCGGCAACCTGCTGCCCGAGTTCGGGCCCGGGGCGGCCGTCGGAAACCTGCTGATCCTGTTGGCGGTGGCCGCGGGCGGGCTCTACATCGGCTTCGAGCGTCGGCGGCGGCTGTCATGAGCCGACCGAAGCGTGGCTGGTGGCGGACCGGGCTCGGAGTGATGCTGACCGGGCTGATGCTCTTTCCCGTCTACTGGATGATCAACGTCTCGTTCACCCGGGACCAGGACATGCGCAAGAGCCCACCGCACCTGTTTCCGATGGACGGCACGCTCGACGGCTACCGGGCCGTGCTCGGCCAGCAGTTGCCGTACGTCGGCACCAGTCTGGTGGTCGGGCTCGGCACCGTCCTGCTCACCCTGATCCTGGCGGCCCCGGCCGGGTACGCGCTGGCCAAGCTCCGGCCGCCCGGCGGAAGGGCGATCCGGTTCGTCCTGCTGATCGCGCAGATGATCCCCGGCATCATCATGGCGATGGGCTTCTACGCCATCTACCTCAACCTCGGTGTGCTCAACACCGTGACCGGGTTGATCCTGGCCGACTCGACGATCGCGGTGCCCTTCGCGGTGCTCATCTTCACCGCGTTCATGTCCGGGATACCTGACGATCTGATCCAGGCCGCGCTCGTCGACGGCGCGAACCGGCTGCGGACGTTCTGGTCGGTGGTGCTGCCGGTCAGTCGCAACGCGACGGTCACCGTGTCGCTGTTCGCGTTCCTCTGGGCCTGGTCCGACTTCGTCTTCGCCTCCACCCTGGCCGGCGGAGGCGCCCATCGGCCGGTCACCCTCGGCATCTACCAGTACATCGGCAACAACAACCAGCAGTGGAACGCGATCATGGCGACCGCCGTGGTGGCGTCCATCCCCACCACCCTGTTGCTGGTCCTCGCCCAGCGCTACGTCGCCGCCGGAGTCACCGCCGGTGCCGTCAAGGACTGATCCGGTCGATCCTCGGAGCAGTCGCACCATCCGTACCCGGAAAGGCAGTTACCTGTCATGACCGTCGCCCGTACCGGCCCGACCTTCTCCATCCAGGAGATCCCGTTCAGCTACCACGGGTCCTGGTTCAGCATCTCGCCGGTGGTGGCAGCGCACACTCAGGCATCCGAGCTGCATCTGGTCTCACACCAGACCGGGATGCATCCGGTGCTTCGGCTGGCGCCTTCGGCCGACACCACGGTGACGGCCAGCGCGGCGCTGCTGACCTGGCACAACCGCACAGGTCTGATCGAGCTGACCTACGACGGCCGGGACACCGTGCGATTGCGCGGTCGCGGAATCGGTCTGCGGATCGCCGCCGCCCGGGACACCCTCACCCCGTTCAGCGGCACCTACCTCTTCCACGACCCGGTCGATGACTCGTACGTCTTCACCTCGTACGAGACCGGCCGCCGCTACCGGGTCACCGCCCTGCGCGGCGACTCGCGTGCCGTGGGCGTCGAAGCGCTCGGCACCGCCGAGCGGGTCGTGGAACTGCCGGCCGACCAGCCGTGGGAGATCGCCGTCGAGGAGTACGAGTCGGCCCGCCGCCGCTACCCGGGCGACCGTGACTTCGATCAGCTCGTCAGGTCGACGACGGCCGAGTTCGCCAGCTTCGTCGACCGGGTGGCGCCCTGGCGCGGCTCCGAGACTCCCGCCGCCGAACTGGCCGCGTACGTGCTGTGGTCGGCGACTGTCGCGCCGGGCGGCTTCCTCGCCCGGCCAGCCGTGCTGATGTCCAAGCACTGGATGAACAAGGTGTGGAGCTGGGACCACTGCTTCAACGCCCTGGCCCTCGCCGAGGCGGATGCCGAGCTGGCCTGGCACCAGTTCCAGCTGCCCTTCGACCATCAGGACCCGACGGGTGCGTTGCCGGACTCGGTCGCCCACTCCGAGGTGCTGCACAACTACGTCAAGCCGCCGGTGCACGGCTGGGCGCTGCGGCAGCTGCGGCAGCGGCTGTCCCGGCCACTGTCGCGTGACGGGCTTTCCGACATGTACCGCCGGCTCACCCGCTGGACGACGTTCTGGCTCGACCAGCGCCGGGTATCCGGTCACCAGCTGCCGCACTACCAGCACGGCAACGACAGCGGATGGGACAATGCGACAACCTTCGACGGTGATCGGACCGTCGAGACGCCGGATCTCGCCGCGCTGCTGCTGTTGCAGCTGCGTCAGCTCGCTGACCTGGCCGGGGAGTTGGGGCTGCCGGAAGAGGTGGCACAGTGGAGCCGCACCGCGAGCCAGATCCGCACCGAGCTGCTCGGCGAACTCTGGGACGGCCAGCGGTTCCTGGCCCGGAGTGCCAGAACCGGTCAGCCGAGGTCGAGTACGAGTCTGCTCGACCTCATGCCCATCGTGCTCGGTGCCGACCTGCCCTCCGGGGTGAGCGCCGGGCTCGCCGGTGGTCTCAAGCGCCACCTGACCGCACACGGCCTCGCCACGGAGCCTGTCGACTCCCCGTACTACGTGGCCGACGGCTACTGGCGTGGGCCGATCTGGGCACCGGCCACCGTACTGATCGAGGACGGCCTGCGCCGGGCCGGGCACGTCGGGTTCGCCGATGACATCAGCCACCGGTTCCGCGCCCTGTGCGAGAAGTCCGGCTTCGCGGAGAACTTCGACGCCGAGACCGGCGCGGGCCTGCGCGACCGCGCCTACACCTGGACCGCCAGCAGCTACCTCATCCTCGCCGCCGCCCACCACCGCCGTCGCCCACACCACCGGCCCGGTTGATCGGTAGGTCTTCGTCGTGCCGCGCGGTCGGGCGCGACGACAACCTCTTGATCAACGGAGTGCACGTGGGGGTGGCGCGGTGCTGGCGCGTAGGGAGATGGGTGGCTGGTAGAGATGGTGGCGGGGGGCGGCGGTGGGGGCGGCGATCCGTTCGAGCAGCAGCGCCACGGCTTCGGCCCCCATCTCCAGGGTGGGCACGTCCGCGGCTGTCAGCGGCGGGCGGAAGTCCTCCGCCCAGTGCGCGGCGGCGACTCCGACGACGGAGAAGTCGCGGGGCACCAGCCGGCCCTCGGCCTGCAAAGCCCGCTGTACGCCGGGCAGGGCGGCCTCGTTGATCGTGGCGACGGCGGTGACCTCCGGACGGGTGGTCAGCAGCCGGCTCATGGCGGCCTCGCCGGCGGGCGCGTCGTCGCCGCAGCACAGGTCGACGCCGGTCAGGCCGCGTTCGGCCACCGCTTGTGAGAACCCGGCCAGGGCGCGGTGCCCGGGTCCGTAGCCGGCGGCCACCAGTTCGGCCGACCGGTTCACCAGGGCGACGTGCCGGTGCCCCAGGTCGGCCAGATGGTGCACACACCGCGCGATCAGACTCTCGTAGTCGACGTCGACCCAGCTGGTGCCGGTCGCTTCGGCGGTGCGACCGATGGTGACGAAGGGCAGTCGACTCTGCCGCAGCCGGGTCACCCGGTCGTCCTCCAACCGGATCTCCATGAGGATCGCCCCGTCCACCCGGCGTCCGGTCACGATCCGCTCGAACGACCGGTCGTGGTCGCCGCCCGACGGGGAGAGTAGGACGTCCAGGTCCGCGCGGGCGGCGGCCTCGACCACGCTGGCGACGAAGCCGAGCTGCATGTCGGTAAGCCGCTGGCTGGCCGGGGGGATGACCAGTCCGAGGGTGCGGGTGCGGCCCTCCTTCAACGCCCGGGCGTTCGCGTTGGGACGGTAGTCCAGCTCGTCGATGACTGCCTGGATCCGCTGCCGCGTCGGCTCCGACACCGCCCGCTTGCCGCTCAACACGTACGACACGGTGCTGCGGGACACGCCCGCGCGGCGGGCGATCTCCCCGATGTTCATCCCGCTCCTCGCAGTCGAATCGATTCACTCAGGTTATGAGGGGTGCCGGGCAGGGTCAACGCCGTCCGGTCGGTGCCCCGGGGGCCGATCGTCCGACCCGGTGTTCAGCGCGGGGGCATGGAGGCCGACATCACGCGCTCAGCATGCTCCGGGCCTGGGCGAGGCCACCGACCAGTTCCCGCAGCGCCGCGACGATCGCCGCTTCGAGCTCCGGGCTCAGCCGGCTGACCGGGACCGAGACGCTCACCGCGTCGACAGCCGGGCGGGCCAGCGGTACGGCCATCGCGACGCAGCGGATGCCCTCGGCGTTCTCCTCCCGGTCGACGGCGTGGCCGGTGGTCCGTACCGCCTCGAGGGCGGCGTGCAGAGCCTCGGGGTCGGTGACCGTGTGTGGCGTGAGGCGGGCCAGCGGCCAGGTCAGCATCCGGTCGACCGCCTGGTCCGGATGCTCGGCCAGCAGGGCCTTGCCCAACGCGGTGGCGTGTGCCGGCAGTCGGCGGCCGATCGCGCTGTACAGCCGCAGGCGGTGCACCGACTCCCGTTTGGCGAGGTAGACGACCTGGTCACCGTCGAGTCGGCCGAGATGGACGGCTTCGCCGAAGCGGCGGGACAACTCGTCAAGCACGCCGGACAGCAGACCGATCCGGTCGTCCCCGTCGAGGTAGGCGGCTCCTACCCGGAGGGCGCGCAGACCGAGCCGGAACCGGCTGCCGGTCTCGTCGGTGCGTACCCAGCCGCGGCTGGTCAACGTGCGGAGCAGGCCGTGCAGGCTGCTCTTCGGGATGCCGAGGGCGCGGGCCAGGTCACCCAGCGCCCAGGGCTGTGGGTGATCGGCGAGCAGTTCGAGCAGGTCGAGGGTGCGCCCGGCCGACTTCACGGGCTGGAAGTCCTCGGGTGCGGTGGACACGGGGCCACTCTAGCGAAGGGTGCGCGCCCCCAGTAAGGTCACGTACATGACCAACGTTCATGGTTCTGAACAATTGCCTGTCGGTCGGGTGCTGCCGGTGGTGGTGCTCGATGACGCGCGGCACGCCGACCCGCTCGGTGACGCCCTGGTCAAGGGCGGTCTGACCGCCGTCGAGGTGACCCTGCGTACCGCCGCCGGGCTGGACGCCATCGCGGCGCTCGCCGCCCGCGACGACCTGACCGTCGGGGCCGGCACGGTGCTCACCGTCGAGCAGGCCGAGCGGGCGATCGCAGCCGGTGCCCGGTTCGTGGTGACGCCCGGCTTCGCGCCGGCCGTGGTCCGCGCCTGCCAGCAGGCCGGCGTGCCGGTGGTGCCCGGGGCGGCCACCGCCACCGAGATCCAGATGGCCCTCGACGCCGGCCTGAACGTGGTCAAGTTCTTCCCCGCCCAGCAGCTCGGCGGGGCGGCCATGATCAAGGCCCTGGCGGCGCCGTTCCGTGACGTCAGGTTCATCCCGACCGGCGGCATCACCGCCGCGGTGATCGCCGACTACCTCGCCCTGCCGGCGGTCCTGGCGGTCGGGGCGAGCTGGATGGTCTCGGCAGACCTGATCGCCGGCGAGCAGTGGGACGAGATCACCGATCGCACTCGGGAGGCGCTGGCCGCCGCAGGGGGTGCGGCGTGAGCGCGGTGAACCCTCGGCCGAAGACCGACTGCCGCTACGACCTGGTCTCGCTCGGCGAGGTCATGCTGCGGCTCGACCCAGGAGAGGGCCGGGTCCGCACCGCCCGCCAGTTCCGGGCCTGGGAGGGCGGCGGCGAATACAACGTGGCCCGAGGGCTACGCCGCTGCTTCGGCCTGCGCACCGCCGTGGTCACCGCGTTCGCCCGTAACGAGGTCGGCCTGCTGCTGGAGGACCTGATCCTCCAGGGCGGTGTCGACACCAGCCTCATCACCTGGCTGCCGTACGACGGCATCGGCCGCACCGTCCGCAACGGTCTGAACTTCACCGAGCGCGGCTTCGGGGTACGCGGCGCGGTCGGCACCTCCGACCGGGGCCACTCCGCCGCCAGCCAGCTCAAGCCGGACGACGTCGACTGGGACCACCTCTTCGGCACGCTCGGGGTGCGCTGGCTGCACACCGGCGGCATCTACGCCGCGCTGTCGGAGACGGCCGCGCGGACCGCCGAGGCCGCGATGACCGCCGCCCGCCGGCACGGCACCCTCGTCTCGTACGACCTGAACTACCGGCCCAGCCTGTGGAAGGCCGTCGGCGGCCAGGACCGCGCGCGGGAGGTGAACACCCGGCTCGCCGGCCTGGTGGATGTGATGATCGGCAATGAGGAGGACTTCACCGCCTGCCTGGGCTTTCCGGTGCCGGACACCGACATCCACAGTGGGGCGCTGGACGCCGGCAACTTCAAAGCGATGATCGAGGCGGTGGTGCGGGCGTACCCCAACTTCAAGGTGGTGGCGACCACCCTGCGCGGCGTCCGCAGCGCGACAGTTAACGACTGGGGTGCCGTCGCCTGGGCCGGCGGTGCGTTCGCCGAAGCCACCCACCGGCCCGGCCTGGAGATCCTGGACCGGGTCGGCGGCGGCGACAGTTTCGCCTCCGGGCTGATCTACGGTTTGCTCGAACGCGACGGTGACCTGGCGCTCGCCGTGGAGTACGGTGCCGCCCACGGCGCGCTGGCGATGACCACCCCGGGCGATACCTCCATGGCCAGCCTGACCGAGGTGGAGGCGTTGGTGCGGGGGGCCGGTGCCCGGGTGCAACGCTGAGCTCAGCTGTGGGTGTGTGTGCGATGCGTCCCGGTGCTCTCAACCGGTCGGGTTCTCCGATGCGCCGGGCCGCACCAGCCCTGTCTCGTAGGCGATCATCACCAGCTGGGCACGGTCGCGTACGCCGAGCTTGATGATGATCCGACTGACGTGCGTCTTGGCGGTCAGCGGGCTCATCCGTAGTGCCTCACCGATCTCGGTGTTGCTCCGACCGGTGGCGATCATGGCCAGCACCTCGCGCTCCCGGGCGGTCAGCTGCGACAGTCGCTCCGGCGACGACCGGGCCGGGTCCGGTCGGCGGGACAACTCGGTGATCACCTTCTCGGTCACGCTCGGGCTCAGCAACGCCGCGCCGGCGGCTACCACCCGCACCGCCCTGCACAGCTCCGTGCGGCTGACCGTCTTGGTGAGGAAGCCCCTGGCACCGGCCTTGAGCGCGTCGAAGATGTACTGGTCGATCTCGAAGGTGGTCAGCACGATCACCCGCACGTCCGCGAGCTGCGGGTCGGCGCTGATCCTCCGAGTCAGCGCGAGTCCGTCGAGTTCCGGCATACGGATGTCGACCAACGCCACATCCGGGTGCTGCTCGGTGATCAGGCGCAGCGCCACCATGCCGTCCTCAGCCTCAGCCACCACCTGAATTTCCGGGTCCAGCTCCAGCAGCCCGCGCAGACCGGTCCGCACCAACTGCTGGTCGTCGGCGATGAGGACCCGAATCGTCATCCGGCCGACCTCTCCCCGTTGATCAGGCTGTCGAGTTGGTATGTCAGCTCGTACGTCCAGGGTAGCCGCGCGTCGACCACGAACCCGCCGCCGTCTCCCCGCCCGAGTGAGATGGAGCCCCCGATGCTGCTCGCCCGTTCCCGCATGCCGGTGAGCCCGTACCCCTCGGTGAAGTTCGGTGCCGGGCCGCGACCGTCGTCACCGACGCGTACCCGGACGCCGAGGTCTGTGTAGTCGATCATGACGGTGGCCTGAGTGGCATCGGCATGCCTGAGCACATTTGTCAGCGACTCCTGCACGATGCGGTAGATGGTCAGCCCGACCGCGGGGGCAACGTCCCGGCGGTGTCCGGTCTCCACCAGAGCGACGTGCAGGCCGTTCTCCCTGACCGTGGTGACCAGTGCCGGCAGCTGCGCCACGCCGGGGGCCGGTGCCAGCTCCGGCGGTGGGGTTACATCGCTGCCCCGCAGCACCCGAACGGCGGCCTGCAACTCGCCGATCGCCTCGGCGTTGACCCGTTCGGCGGTTTCCAGCGCCTTCTGCGCCGCCACCGGATCGTCGTGCATCAGCTCCCGGGCCAGCCCGGTCTGGATACCGACCACGGCAAGGGTGTGGGCGGTGACGTCGTGCAGTTCGTGGGCGATGCGGAGACGCTCGTCGAGAAGGCGACGACTCAGCTCACGATCCCGCTGGTCCTGCTCGATCCGGAGCCGGGCACGCATCTCGCGGCCCCACATCTCGCGGTGGCGCATCGCGGTGGCCAGGGCGAGGGCCAGGGCGAGCAGCACCGAGTCGCGGAGTGCGCCGTCGAGCAGTTCCAGCGGGTGCGGTCTGGACCGGGCGAACCAGCCGATCGAGATCAGTAGCAGTGCGCCGCCGACCAGGCTCGCGGCGAGCAATCGACCGATCCGGGCGACGGTGTACAGCGGTACGAGCAGCGGCCAGATCGGCGACACACTGGGGAAGTCCGTCAGGTTGTAGACGAGAACCGCCAGCAGCGAACCGACAAGCACGCCGATCGGCCACCGCCGGCGGAACACCAGCATGGTGCCGAGCGCGACACCGATGACGTACGCGGCGAGGCCCGCCGAGCGGCTTGTCGGTTCGCTGGCCACCAGGGTGGACACGGTCATCGCCGCACCGACGACACCGGCGAGGAGCAGGTCGACCAGCCAGCTGAAGCGGCCAGGCTGCTCGGCGGCCTGCGGAGCCGGCTCGGGGACCGCCATCGCAGCTACGACCTTCCGTTAGCGTGGCCGACCGCCCACGACGTCACCCCGCCGCATTCCACGCCGGCCTCACCTGCCGTGCTGGTGGGTCGCCATGTCCTGCCGGACTAGGGTTCGGTCCGCCTCGGACACCGTCACGAACTGCCCCATCATGCCAGCGTCCTCGTGCGCGAGCAGGTGACAGTGGAACATGTACGGAAACTCGGGATCGGAGTGGGGAAGGAACGACACAGCCAGGTTCATGGTGCTGTCCGGGGCAACGTAGACGGTGTCCTTCGCACCGCGCAGGTGCGCGGGCGGCGGTTCGCCGTCGATGTCGAGGACATGGAACGACGCTCCGTGCACGTGAAAGTTGTGCGGGATCGCCTGCCCGTTGACGATCTCCCACCGTTCGACAGAACCTGCCGCCACCACCCGGTCGAGCCGCCGCATGTCCATCGTCTGGCCGTTGAGGGTGAAGTCACCCATCGCGAGCCGGAACGGCTCACCGCTCGGCTTCGCCGCCGCCGCCGGAGCGCCGAGCGTTCTGGGCAGGGCGGGCGAGGGGCGCAACGCGTCGGCGGCAACGAACCTGACCACGTCGTGCTCGTCACCCCCGCCGGCGAGCCGGGCATACGCGATGTTGGCCCCGAGCGGTGCCGGGAAGCTCTTCAGGAGCACGTCGTCGCCGGGCCGGAACTGGACGACTATCTCGGCGCGCTCCCCCGGGGACAGCATGATCCGGTCCAACGGCTGCGGCACGTCCAGCAGGCCGCTGTCACCGGCGATCAGGGTGAACTCCCTGCCGTCGGCGAACCCGAAATGGAAGATCCGGGCGTTGGCGCCGTTGAGCAGTCGCAGCCGGACCAGCTCGGTGGTCACCTTGAAGTGTGGGTCGTAGGTGCCGTTGACCAGGATCTTGTCCCCGAGCAGGCCGGTGATGGCGAGGCCGCCGAAGTTCATCCGGGACGTGTCGAGGGTACCGTCGTTCTTGATCTTCTTGTCCTGCACGATCAGCGGCACGTCGTCCACGCCGTAGCGTTTCGGCAGTGGCAGGGCGTCGGTGTCCGGGTCATCCACGATGAAGAGGCCGGCCAAACCACGGTAGACGTGCTGCGCTGTCACCTCGTGCAGATGCGGGTGGTACCAGAGAGTCGCGGCTGGTTGGTCGATCGTCCAGTACGGCTGCCAGGTGCCCCCCACCTCGATGGGATGGTGCGGGCCACCGTCCATCTCAGCCGGCAGATGCATGCCGTGCCAGTGCACCGTGGTCTGCTCGGGCAGGCGGTTGCGCACGTCCACCGCCACCCGCTCCCCGCGCCGAGCCCGCAGCGTGGGCCCGAGGTAGGTGCCGTTCGCTCCCCAGGTGGCGGTGCGCGTGCCGGTCAGGAACTCGGTGTACGCCTCTCGTAGCTCGAGCCGGAACCGCTTGCGCCCATCGCTGTCGGTGGTGCCGTCCAGCAGCGGCGGTATCTTCAGCTCGTTGCGGAAAGACAGGTCACCAGCGTTGCCGCGGTCGGAGTCGACGTAGAGCCACCCGACGAAGCCCGCGGCCGGCGTGACGAGCACGATTCCGGCGGCGGCCAGGCCCTTGATCACCGTACGCCGGCGGGGCGCCTTCATCGGGCCCGGCCGAGCTGACTCCGCAGCACCATCAGCAGGCCCACCGCCAGGGCCCACCAACCGATGAGTACCTCCGGCATCGGCAGCAGGCCCGGATCCCGCAGCCACACGTCGAGCGGGACGAAGAACAGCCCGAGGTTGAAGGCGATGCCGAGCAGGGCCACGACCAGCCCGCACCACAGCAGGGGCCTGCGTAGCCGGGGCCGTGCCGGATTGTCACTCATCCTCGCTCCTCGCCGTCTCGCTTCTGCGTGCGACTCGACGCTAGGTAAGGGTGAACGCCCCGACATCCGCTGGTGGGAGTCCGTTTACTACTCCCGTCGGCGTACCCGGGCAGCGACAGGTGCGCCGCCGGGTCAGGGGAGTAGGTCGGTCCGGGCCGCACCGGTGGCCGGGTCGAACGGGTAGGACAGGTGCTGGTGCACCAGTTGCCAGGAGCCGTCGCGCCGGGCGAAGACCCGGGTACCGCGTGACCAGCTCTCGACGGTCGCGGCACCGGGCGGGGTGACCCGCACCCGGTTCAGGCCCCAGGCAACGGCGAGATCCCCGTCGACCACCAGCGTCTGGTCGGGCACCGCCCAGGTCACCGCACCGTCGCCCGACGCGTCGAGACCGGCCCGGCAGATCTCGCGTACCGCCGGTTCGCCGACATACCGCAGCGGTGCCTCGTGCTCGTACGACACGACATCGGCGGCGATCGGCGCCATCAGGGCGTCGAGGTCCTTCGCCGCCGTCGCGGCGAACCACCGCTCGTGCAGGTCGTGCAGCTCCCGCTCATCGGCGGCGGAATCCCGGTGGGCGGTCGAGTCGAGCGCGAACGAGTGATGTTCGTGGGTGACCACCCAGCGGTCGTCGTGGCGGCGTAGGCCCAGGGTCAGGCGCAACCGCCGGTCGGGGCCTCGGCCAGGTCATCCCGGGTGCCGCAGCGCAGCAGGGCGTACGCGAACCTGCGAACCTGATCCACCACCAGCACGGTACGCCGCCGAATCTCGGTGTGTCGGTTACTCCACCTGCCGGGCGCCGGGCCCGGGCCAATTCGCCCGTGCGACGATGCGCCCTGTGTTGATCGTTGCTGGCCAGTCGCGACCGGGGGGTCGGTCCGTCGGTTGGGTCGTGGGCATCCTGGCTCGGCCGTGGGCGCGGTGGACCGGGCCGGGTGGATCGGGCGGTCGGTCGTGCGTCTGGTGACCCGGCGGCCCGCGTGGCAGCGACGTGGTGACCGATTTCGGCATCCGGCGCAAATGATCGCCGTGGGATTCGCCGGTGCGATCGCGATCGGCACCGGCCTGCTGTTCCTGCCGTGGGCGACCCGGTCGGGAGAGCGCCCGGAACTGGTGGACGCCCTTTTCACCGCGACCTCCGCGGTCTGCGTCACCGGCCTGGTGACTGTCGACACCGGCAGCTACTGGTCAGGTTTCGGGCAGGCGGTCATCCTGTTGCTCATCCAGGTCGGCGGGCTCGGGATCATGACCCTGGCCACGCTGTTCACCGTGCTGCTGTCACGCCGGCTCGGGCTGCGTGCCCGCTTCCTCGCCCAGGCGGAGACCAAGAGCCTCAGCCTGGGTGACGTACGCGGCGTGGTGCGCCGCATCGTCGTGTTCAGCCTCGTCAGCGAGGCCGTGGTCGCCACGCTGCTCACGATCCGGTTCGCCACCGCGTACCAGCGTCCGTTCGGCACGGCGCTCTACGAGGGCATCTTCCACGCGATCTCCGCGTTCAACAACGCCGGCTTCTCCACGTACGCGGACAGTCTGATGGGCTACGTCACAGACCCCTGGATCACGCTGACCGTCACGGCGGCCGTCATCCTCGGTGGCCTGGGATTCCCGGTCGTGTTCGAACTGGTCCGATCCTGGCGTCAGCCCTCGTACTGGTCGGTGACGACCCGGATAACCGTCGCGCTCACCGTTGCGCTGCTGGCGCTCGGCACCGTGGTGTTCACTCTCGCCGAGTATTCGAATCCGGGCACGTTCGGCCCGCTCGGTGGTCCGGAGAAACTGCTCGCCGGGTTCTTCGCCTCCGCGATGACCCGTACCGCCGGTTTCAACAACGTCGACATCGGGGCGATGCGCCCGGAGAGCCTGCTCGCCAGCGACGTGCTGATGTTCATCGGTGGCGGCAGCGCGGGCACGGCCGGCGGCATCAAGGTCACCACCTTCGGGCTGCTCGCCTTCGTGCTGTGGTCCGAGATGCGCGGCGAGACCCAGGTCAACGTCGGCCACCGCCGGATCCCGGCCAGCAACCAGCGTCAGGCCCTCGCGATCGTCCTGCTCAGCGCCGGTGCGGTGGCCGCGGCCACCTTCATCCTGCTGGCCCTGACTCCGTACCGGCTCGACGCCGTCCTGTTCGAGGTGGTGTCGGCCTTCGGCACCGTCGGCCTGTCCACCGGCATCACCGGTGACCTGCCGCCGCAGGCCGATGGCCTGCTCGTGCTGCTGATGTTCGCGGGCAGGATCGGACCACTCACCCTTGCGTCTGCGTTGGCGCTGCGCGATCGCAACCGGCGTTTCGAACTACCAGAGGAGAGGACGATCGTTGGCTGACATCCGTAACGAGCCGGTCGTCGTGATCGGCCTGGGCCGTTTCGGCAGCGCCCTGGCTCTTGAACTGGCCAAGCGAGGCACGGAGGTGCTCGGCATCGACAGCCAGCCGAAGACCGTGCAGAGCCTCGTCGGGCAACTTCCGCACGTGATTACCGCGGACTCGACCGACATCGAGGCGTTGCGGCAACTCGGCGTCGGCGACTTCCACCGGGCGGTCGTGGCGATCGGCACCGACATCCAGGCCAGCATCCTGACGACCAGCCTGCTCTCGGAGCTCGGCATCCCCGACATCTGGGCCAAAGCCGTGAGCGGGCAGCACCGCAACATCCTCACTCGCGTCGGCGCGCACCACGTCATCGCGCCCGAGCACGACATGGGTGAGCGCACCGCCCATCTGCTCACCGGCCGCATTCTCGACTACGTCGAGGTCGACGCGGATTTCGCGGTCATCAAGACCAAGCCTCCGCACGACGTGGTCGGCATGCCGCTTCGCGAGTCGCGCCTCCGCAGCCGGTGGGGGGTAACCGTGGTGGCGGTAAAACCGGAGGTCGGCATCGGTGGCCGTCAACCAGGCTTCAGCCACGCGACCCCCGACACCGTGCTGACCTACGGAGATCTGATCCTGGTGGTCGGCCCGGTCGACAACGTCGAGAGATTCGCCGCCGCCGAGTGACGCGGACCGGACCGACGAGGGCGCGTCGGTGACGCGACGGGCTGGTTGCCACGGATTGTCGGATGTGGCCGCTATCCTCACGGGTCGTGACAGCACAGCTGAACGAGATGCCGGCGGACCTGTTGGAGCTGTTCGTGGCCGCTGCTGCGCGCTCCCGGACGCTGTCGGTGCCGCTGCCGCCCGGCCGGACGATCCGCGGCGACGGAGGTGACGCCGACCGGCCTACGCTGTGGCTCAGCGACGACCCGGCCCCGGCCGGTCTCTGGTCGCGGTTGCACGCGGCACACCCGCAGTCGGGGCTGTGGCCGCTGCTGCTGGACGGCTACGACGGTGCGCCGACGCGCCCCTGGGACGACGGCGAGTTCTGGCCCGACCGGGTGTCGGTGCCCACCGAGCATGATCCGGAGCGGCTGCTCGCCGCCTGGTGGGCCGGCCAGACGACCCCCTACGCCGGCGACGACCAGCTGTCCAACGACCGGCGGGCCGCCGTCACCGCCCCGTACGGGCGGGACTGGCCGGGGCTGGCGCCGCCCGGCGAGCCGTGGACGACGCCGGAGCGGCACGCGGACCACTGGGCCGAGCAGCTGTCGCTTGCCCAACCGGCGATGCGCCTCGGCCTGGTCCCCGCCGAGCGGGGCAGCGACGCCCTGGCCGTCCTCGGCTGGCAGGGCGCGGTCAACCACACGAACGATCCCGGCCGGCTGTCGGCTGTGCTGCGCAGCTGGGAGGACCGCTTCGGGGTCCGGGTGATCGGGGTCGGCTTCGCCGAGCTGTACCTGAGCGTCGCCGCGCCGCCGAAGGAGACCACCGAGGCGCTGCGGGTGGCCGCCGAGCATTTCGCCTTCTGCCCCGACAACGTCCGGCAGGGGCAGCGGCCGTGCACCCTGGCCGCGTACGCCGAACGGATCGTCGCCGCGCCGACCTGGGCGTTCTGGTGGGACTGACCCGGTTGGGCCTCAGTGGGCGGGGTCGCCGCGACCGGGCAGCGTGAGCGTCACCAGAAAGGCCGCGTGGTCGGTGGTCCGTTCCATGCTGACCGACCGGGTCGACCCGATCCGCAGGTCCGCCGTGGCCATGAACTGCTGCACCCCGCCGTCGTGCCGGTGGCGGTAGTCCTCCGGTACGCAGGACCGCACGTCGGGTGTGCCGCCCTGCCGCAGGTTGAGGTCGCCGCTGACCACCGTGGGCTGGTAGCGGTTGTCGGCGTGCAGCTGCGGGATCGCCGTGCCGACCAGGTGCGCGCACTGGGCGAGGGCCAGGGTCGAGCTGGTGTACGCCAGGTGGGTGGTGCAGGCGAAGAAGCGGGTGCGGGCCTCGACGCAGAGCCAGGCCCGCTGCTCGGGGTCGGCCGGGTCCTGCGCCGGGTAGATCCCGGCGTGCACCTCGTGCTGGCCGGCGGGCGCCGCGATGTGCGTCAGCACCCCGACGCCGTACTGCTGCCCGTTGACGCAGCGGTACGGCTCGCCGGTGCGGCCGTTCCGCGCCGGCTGGAAGGCGGCCACCACCGTGCCGGCGTGCACCTCCGTCATCACCCGTTCCAGGGCGTCCACGTCGCCGGAGCAGATCTCGTTGAGGGTGACGACGTCGGGGGCTTCGGCCCGGATCACCTCGGCGGCCCGGGCCACCGAGCGACCCGTGTAGCACCCGGTGGCCATGCCGCTGTTGCACAGGTTCAGCTGGAGCACCCGCAGCGGTGCCGCCGTGACCGGTGCGGCGACCGAGCAGCCGGCCAGCAGTAGGGCGACCGAGACCAGGGCGACGGCGGCCACCAGTGGCCGGGTACCTGTCGGACGAGAAACCATGCACCAGCCCTGGGGTCGCGGAGGGGCTGAAAGTGTATCCGTACCGTCGGGCGGCGGATCGGGGGTCAGGTCCGCAACGGGTACGGGATGAAGGTGCTGCGGTTCTCGTCCACGTCCAGTTGCCGGCTGATCGGCGGTGCGGCCCGCTGTGGGCAGGTCATCCGTTCGCAGGTCTTGCAGCCCGGCCCGATCGGGGTCGCCGCCTCGGCCGCGTGCAGGTCCATCCCGGTGGAGTAGACCAGCCGGCTGGCGTGCCGCAGCTCGCAGCCCAGCCCGATGGCGTACACCTTGCCGGGTTGGCCGTAGCCGCCGTGGTGGCGGGTGATGGTGCGGGCGATCCACAGGTAACGCTGCCCGTCCGGCATGGCGGCGACCTGGGTCACCACCCGTCCCGGTGCGCCGAACGCGTCGTAAACCGTCCACAGCGGACAGGTGCCGCCGGTGCGTGAGAACGGGAAGCCGGTGGCCGACTGGCGTTTGGACATGTTGCCGGCCCGGTCGACCCGGACGAAGGAGAACGGCACGCCGCGCGCCCGGGGCCGCTGCAACGTGCTGAGCCGGTGGCAGACGGTCTCCCAGCCGATCGCGTAGTGCTGGGTGAGCAGGTCGATGTCGTACCGGCGCTGCTCGGCGGCGGCCAGGAAGTGTTCGTACGGCAGGATCAGCGCCGCCGCGAAGTAGTTGGCCAGGCCGACCCGGGTGAGGATCTGGGTCTGCACGTCGTCGAACTCCTCCGACTCGACGATCTCGTCGATCACGTCGGCGAACTCCAGCAACGCGATCTGCGCCGCCATCCGCATCGCCTCCTGCCCGGCGCGCAGCGACGTGGACAGGTGCAGGGTGCGGTTCTGCGGGCGGTACCGGTGCAGCTCGCCACCGAGTGCGGCGGCGTCGTCGCGGGTGACGTGTACGCCGTGCCGCTGCGCCAGCCGGTCGCGCAGCAGGGCGCGGACCTCGCCGCGACGCAGCGCCATCCGTCCGGCCAGTCGCTCGGCCTCCTCGTCGAGATCCGGTACGTAGTTCTGCCGTCGGTAGAAGAACTCGGTGACCTGGTCGTGCGGGCTACGACCGATCCGCTCACGGTCGCCGACCAGTTCGGCGAGCTGCTCGTCGGCCTGCTGGTAGCGACGGTGCAGCTCGATGACCGCCGCGGCGACCTCCGGCAGCCGGTTGGCCAGTTCGGTGAGTTCGGTCAGCCCGGCGCGTCCGGGCAGCGCCTCACGCAGCCCGGCGACCAGCCGGGGGGTGTCGTGCGCGGCGAACACCGTCGGGTCGACGCCGAACAGTTCGGTGATGCGCAACAGCACCGGGACGGTCAGCGGCCGGCTGTCGTGCTCGATCTGGTTGAGATAGCTCGGGGAAATGCTGAGGTGCCGGGCCAGTTCCGTCTGACTCAGCCCACGCTCCTCGCGCATCCGGCGTAGCCGGGCCCCGGCGAAAGTTCTGGCGATGGCACTCACCTCCCTGGTCCGGCGACGCGATCCGGCCACATTAGCACTGCTGCGAATGGGCGCTTTCACAACTTCGCAGAATCGCCCGGTGACTTTTCAATAATTGGCTTTTTCCGTCCCTCGACCACTTTGGCCTGCCGTGTGACCGTGGGCAGCACACCCGGCGACCCGGCGTCTCGCGCAGCGTCACCAGGTGACGACGGAATTCGAAGGGAATGAGCAACGATGGTTACCGCGGTCGAGCATTTGCAGCACGAATGGGACACCAACCCCCGCTGGCGGGGTGTGCGGCGCAGCTATCACGCTGAGGACGTGGTGCGGTTGCGCGGCGCGATCCAGGAGGAACACACCCTGGCCCGGCACGGCGCGAACCGGCTGTGGCGGCTGCTGAACAGCGAGGACTACATCCACGCGCTCGGTGCCCTCACCGGCAACCAGGCCGTGCAGATGGTCCGGGCCGGGCTCAAGGCGATCTACCTCTCCGGCTGGCAGGTGGCCGCCGACGCGAACCTGGCCGGGCACACCTACCCCGATCAGAGCCTCTACCCGGCCAACTCGGTGCCCGCGGTGGTGCGTCGGATCAACAACGCCCTGCTGCGCGCCGCGCAGATCACCACCGCCGAGGGGGACACCTCCGGCATCGACTGGTTGGCGCCGATCGTCGCCGACGCCGAGGCCGGCTTCGGTGGCGTGCTCAACGCGTACGAGCTGATGAACGGGATGATCGCGGCCGGGGCCGCCGGGGTGCACTGGGAGGACCAGCTCGCCAGCGAGAAGAAGTGCGGTCACCTCGGCGGCAAGGTGCTCATCCCCACCGGCCAGCACATCCGCACCCTGGAGGCGGCACGGTTGGCCGCCGACGTGGCGGGTGTGCCGTCGGTCGTCATCGCCCGCACCGACGCCCAGGCCGCCACGCTGCTCACCACCGACGTCGACGAGCGGGACCAGCCGTTCGTCACCGGCGAGCGCACCGCGGAGGGCTTCTACCGGGTCCGCAACGGCGTCGAGCCGTGCATCGCCCGTGGCCTGGCGTACGCGCCGCACGCCGACCTGCTCTGGATGGAGACCAGCACGCCGGACCTGGAGGTCGCCCGGCGCTTCGCCGAGGCGATCAAGGAGCAGTACCCGGACCAGCTGCTCGCCTACAACTGCTCGCCGTCGTTCAACTGGCGCAAGCACCTCGACGACGCGACCATCGCCAAGTTCCAGCGGGAGCTCGGCCACATGGGATACAAGTTCCAGTTCATCACCCTGGCCGGCTTCCACGCCCTCAACTACTCGATGTTCGACCTGGCCCGGGGCTACGCGGCCGACGGCATGTCGGCGTACGTTTCGCTCCAGGAGCGGGAGTTCGCGGCCGAGCCGGCCGGCTACACCGCGGTCAAGCACCAGCGCGAGGTGGGTACCGGTTACTTCGACCTGATCAGCACGGTGCTCAACCCGGCCGCCGAGACCACCGCGCTGCGTGGCTCCACTGAGGAGGAGCAGTTCGCATGAGACACGAGATCATCGGCCCGATGGCCGAACGCTTCGACGAGGTCCTCACCGGTGAGGCGCTGGACTTCCTGGTCGCGCTGGACAGCGAGTTCGCCGCTCGCCGGGTGGCCCTGCTGGACACCCGCCGCGCCCGCCGCGACCGCTACGCCACCGGCCAGCTGCCCGACTTCCTGCCGGAGACCGCCGCCGTCCGCGACGACCCGGCCTGGCAGGTGGCAGCGCCCGCGCCCGGTCTGGAGGACCGGCGAGTCGAGATCACCGGGCCCCCGGACCGCAAGATGACCATCAACGCGTTGAACTCCGGCGCCAAGGTGTGGCTCGCCGACTTCGAGGACGCCACCGCGCCGACCTGGCACAACGTCATCGGTGGTCAGCTCAACCTGATCGACGCACTGGAACGCCGGATCGACTTCACCGACGCGCGTGGCAAGCGGTACGCGCTCGGCGGGGAGTTGGCCACGATCGTGGTCCGGCCGCGCGGCTGGCACCTGGTGGAGAAGGGGATCGTGGTGGACGGGCGGCCGATCTCGGCCAGCCTGGTCGACTTCGGGCTGTACCTGTTCCACTGCGCCCGCCGGCAGCTCGACGCCGGCAAGGGCCCGTACTTCTACCTGCCGAAGCTGGAGAGCCACCGCGAGGCGCGGCTGTGGAACGACATCTTCGTCTTCGCCCAGCGCTACCTCGGGCTGCCGCAGGGCACCATCCGGGCCACCACGCTGATCGAGACGATCACCGCCGCGTTCGAGATGGAGGAGATCCTCTACGAGCTGCGCGAGCACTCGGCGGGCCTGAACGCCGGGCGCTGGGACTACATCTTCAGCATTATCAAGAACTTCGGTCAGTGGCCGGACTTCGTCCTGCCGGACCGTGCCGAGGTGACGATGACCGTGCCGTTCATGCGCGCGTACACCGAACTGCTGGTGCGCACCTGCCACCGGCGTGGCGCGCACGCGATCGGCGGGATGGCCGCCTTCGTCCCGGCCCGCGACCCGCAGGTCAACGAAATCGCGTTGAGCAGGGTGCGGGCGGACAAGCAGCGCGAGGCCGGCGACGGCTTCGACGGGTCCTGGGTGGCCCACCCCGGCCTGGTGGCGACCTGCCGGGAGGTCTTCGACGGGGTGCTGGGCGACCGCCCGAACCAGCTGGACCGGCGCCGTGACGAGGTGACGGTCACCGCCGCCGAACTGCTCTCGGTGGACAAGACGCCGGGACAGGTCACCGAGGCGGGGGTGCGGGCCAACGTGGCCGTGGCGCTGGGCTACATCGACGCCTGGCTCGGTGGCGCGGGCGCGGTGGCGCTGTGGAACCTGATGGAGGACGCTGCCACGGCCGAGATCGCCCGGTGCCAGTTGTGGCAGTGGCTGCACCACGGCACCCCGCTGGCCGGCGGGGGATCGGTGACCGAGGAACTGGTCCGCTCGATGCTCGCCGAGGAGCTGGCCACGGTGACCGAGGGGCGTGAGAAGGCGGAGCGGGAACGCGCCGAGCAGGCCGCGCGGATCGTCGAGGAGACCGCCCTCGGCGAGCACCTGCCGTCGTTCTTCACCACCAGCGCGTACGCCCGGCACCTGAGGCCCACCCGGGAGCCGGCCCTGGCAGCTGTCTAGGCCGGTCGCGGTCCCTGGCCGGCTGCGGGCCGGACCAGGGACCGCGACGGGCACCCGCCAGGCAGCAGCCGCGCGCCGGCCGACTACGTCCGCATAGAGTTCGCCCAGCTCAGTCGCTGCTGCGTTGGTTGAAGCAGAGAAAAGTACGGAGAGGGGGAGCGGCCGGATCCGCATGGCTGTCACGCCGAGTGATTGTTACGGATCGTGCCCGCTGTTGCTGAGGGTGAGGAGTCAGCCGTCGATCCGGGTGATGTTGCGGATCTTGTTGGACGCGTCCAGGGCGGCCACCTTGTACGCCTCGGCCAGCGTCGGGTAGTTGAACACCGTGTCGACCAGGTATTCCACCGTGCCGCCGCAGCCCATCACCGTCTGCCCGATGTGGACGATCTCGGTGGCGCCGGTGCCGAAGACGTGCACGCCGAGCAACCGGCCGTCCTCCGGCGAGACGAGCAGCTTCAACATGCCGTACGAGTCACCCACGATCTGGCCGCGCGCCAGCTCGCGGTAGCGGGCGATGCCCACCTCGAACGGCGTCGCGCTGTCGGTCAGCTCCTCCTCGGTCTTCCCGACGAAGCTGATCTCCGGGATGGTGTAGATGCCGATCGGCTGCAACTCGTGCATCGGGCGGTCCGGCTCGCCGCAGGCGTGCTGCGCGGCCAACCGTCCCTGCTCCATCGACGTCGAGGCCAGCGCCGGGAAACCGATCACGTCGCCGACGGCGTAGATGTTCTCCACCGCGGTGCGGTAGTTCGCGTCGACCTCGATGCGGCCGCGCCGGTCCGCGGTCAACCCCGCCGCGGCCAGGTCCAGCCCGTCGGTCTGGCCCTGCCGGCCGGCCGAGTACATGACCGTGTCCGCGACGATCTTCTTGCCGCTCTTGAGGACGCACAACGCGGCGGTCTGGTGCTTCTCGACCGAGGCCACCTCCTCGCCGAAGCGGAACGTGACGGACAGGTCGCGCAGGTGGTACTTCAGCGACTCGACCACCTCCTCGTCGCAGAAGTCGAGCATCCGCTCCCGGCGTTCGACCACGGTGACCTTCGTGCCGAGCGCGGCGAACATCGAGGCGTATTCCATGCCGATCACGCCCGCGCCGACCACGACCATGCTGCGTGGTACGGCCTGGAGGTTGATGACACCGTCGGAGTCCACGATGGTCCGCTCGTCGAAGTCGACGCTGTCGGGGCGCGCCGGCCGGGTGCCGGCGGCGATGACGGCCTTGTCGAAGGTGACCTTCGACTCGCGACCGGAGTCGCCGTCGACCCAGATCGAGTGGGCGTCGGCGAACCGGCCGGTGCCGGTGATGATCGCGACCCGGTTGCGAGCCAGTTGGTTACGGATGACGTCGGTCTGCCGGTTGATGACGTGCTGGGTCCGGGCGGCCAGATCGCTGACCGTGATCTCGTCCTTGACCCGGTAGCTGCTGCCGTAGAGGTCTCGCTGGCTGAGGCCGGTCAGGTAGAGCACGGCCTCACGTAGGGTCTTGGACGGCACGGTGCCCGTGTTGATGCACACTCCGCCGAGCATGTCGCGCCGCTCCACCAGACCGACCCGCCGGCCCAGCTTCGCGGCGGCGATGGCGGCCTTCTGACCGCTGGGCCCGGAGCCCAGCACCAACAGGTCGTAGTCATACACGATCACCAGCGTCGCAAGATGTCGCGGCCGGCGCCAGACCTGTCGCGTAGGCGGCAGGTGACGTTAACCAGGTTGGAACAAAGGCGGTGAGCCGCCGGGCACGACGCGGGCCGGCCCACGTCGTGCCCGGCGGCGCGGTGCCTCGGGCGTGGGGGACGGCCCCGGCCAGCGCGGCCGGCCCCATGCGGAAATCCGGGTCGATCCCGGCCACCCCCGTAGCAGGCTCGGCGGCACGGTGAGAGACATGCCTCTCCCCGGCTAACGACCACGATTGCCATTAGCGATACTTTGGGAGCAGATCACGTCACTGTCGGCAGTGTCAACGCCTGCCGGGTCGGCGCCGGTCAGCCGAGGTCGCGCAGTCGCGCGGAGAGGGTGCCCTGAAAGAAGTCGAGGAAGCCGTCGGGGTCGGGGCCGGCGTTCTGTAGCACGACGTGGTCGAAGCCCGCCTCGACGTACGTCCGGACCGCCTGGACGTGCACGTCGGGGTCGGGGCCGACGGCGAACTGCTGCCGGATGTCGTCATCGGTGACGGTGCGCGACGCCGCGTCGAAGTTCACCGGGTTCGGCAGTTCGCTCATCACCTTCCAGCCGGTGACCGCCCAGCGGCTGGTCTCCCAGGCCGCCCGCACGGCCTGCTGCTCGTCGGGAGCCCAGGCGAGCGGGACCTCGGCGTAGCGGGGGCCCTGTCCGCCGAGTCGCTGGTAGGTCTGCACGAGGTCGGCCTCGGGCTCGGTGGCGAACAGCCCGTCGCCGAGTTCCGCGGCGATGGTCACGGACGCCTCGCCGCTGGCGGCGACGGCGATGACGGGCGGCTCCTCCGGCAGGTCGAACACCCGGGCGTCGTCCAACTGGAGGTGCTTCCCCTCGTACGACCGGTAGCCGCCGGACCAGAGCAGTCGGATGATCTCCAGTGCCTCGCGGAGTCGCTCGTGTCGCCCCCGTGCGCTGGGGAAGCCCTGGCCGACCACGTGTTCGTTCAGGCGCTCGCCCGCACCGACGCCGAGGGTGAACCGGTTGTCGGAGACCAGGGCGAGGGTGGCGGCGGCCTGGGCGATGATCGCCGGGTGGTAGCGCACGCTCGGGCAGGTGACCCCGGTCGCCAGTTGGATCCGGTCGGTCCGGGCGGCGATCGCTCCGAGCACGGTCCAGGTGAACGACGAGTGGCCCTGGCTGTCCAGCCAGGGATGGAAGTGGTCGCTCATCTCGACGAAGTCGAACCCGACCTGCTCGGCGCGCACCGCCTGCCGAATGATCTCGTTCGGTCCGAAGCCCTCGCTGGACAGCTTGTATCCGATTCGCATCAGATCTCCCGATCATGAACCCAGCCCTGTATCTGCCACCTTGCACCAGTGCGCGCTGTCCTGTGACGGGAACGGGAGAGTGTTTCTGTCTCGACTGTCTGGTGGCCGCCCGCGACGACACGGCGTTGCCGTCGTTCGACGACTACCACCCGCCGATGAAGGCGTACTACGAGCAGCTGCGGCCAGAGTGATCGAAGATACCCACATCCGCGCCATTCGCTCCGTTTTGCTCGGTCTGCCCCGGGTACCGCCCTGGTCATCTGGCTCTCGTGCCCCAGGGAGGTATCTGTCAAGATGAATGCCCGCAACCCCGCCGAGGCGGTAAGGAATGTCGTGGGTGCCGCGGCGGAGAAGGTGACCGACGCCCTCACCCCGCAGGTGCCCGGCGCGCCGGGTAGCGCCCCGCCGCCGCGTGACGAGCCGACCACGCCGCACGAGCCGCAGCCGCCCAAACCCGAGCAGGGTGCCCCGCAGACCCGTACCCCGACCGGCACCGAGACCGGCGCGCCGGCCACCGCAAACGGCCAGCAGGGCGCCTTCCTCACCACCGCGCAGGGCACCCGGCTACGGGACACCGACCACTCTCTCAAGGCCGGCCCGCGCGGACCCCTCCTGCTGCAGGACCACCACCTGCGGGAGAAGATCACCCACTTCGACCACGAGCGGATCCCCGAGCGGGTGGTGCATGCCCGCGGGGCGGGCGCGCACGGCGAGTTCACGGCGTACGGCACCGCCGAGGCGGTCACCCGGGCGGGCTTCCTGGCCAAGGGCCGGACCACCGAGGTCTTCGTCCGCTTCTCCACGGTGCTCGGTTCCCGTGGCTCTGCCGACACCGTCCGCGACACTCGGGGCTTCGCCACGAAGTTCTACACCGACGAGGGCACCTTCGACCTGGTCGGCAACAACATGCCGGTCTTCTTCATCCAGGACGCCATCAAGTTCCCCGACATCATCCACGCCGGCAAGCCGCACCCCGACCGTGAGATTCCGCAGGCCCAGAGCGCGCACGACACCTTCTGGGACTTCGTCTCGCTGCACACCGAGGCCCAGCACCACACCATGTGGAACATGTCCGACCGGGGCATTCCCCGCTCCTACCGGACGATGGAGGGCTTCGGCGTCCACACCTTCCGGCTGGTCGACGCCGCGGGTGAGACGGTGCTGGCCAAGTTCCACTGGAAGCCGAAGCTGGGCGTGCACTCCCTGGTCTGGGAGGAGGCCCAACTGCTCGGCGGCATCGACCCGGACTTCCACCGGCGTGACCTCTACGACGCCATCGAGGCCGGCGCGTTCCCCGAGTGGGAACTCGGCCTCCAGATCTTTCCGGACACGCCCGAGGAGACCTTCGCCGGCATCGACCTGCTCGATCCCACGAAGATCGTGCCGGAGGAACTCGCAGCGGTGCAGCCGGTCGGCAAGCTCACGCTGAACCGCACCCCGACGAACTTCTTCGCCGAGACCGAGCAGGTCGCCTTCCACGTGGGGCACCTGCCGCCGGGCATCGACGTCACCAACGACCCGCTGCTCCAGGGACGGCTCTTCTCGTACGTCGACACGCAGTTGACCCGCCTGGGCGGGCCGAACTTCGCCCAGATCCCGATCAACCGGCCACACGCCCCGGTCAACGACATGCTGCGCGACGGCTTCCACCAGCAGGCCGTCCATGCGGGCGTGGCACCGTACCGGCCGAACTCCCTGGACGGCGGCAACCCGTTCCCGGCCGGCGAGGGCGACAACGCGTTCGTGGACGTGCCGGTGCAGGTCGCGGCGGCACCCAAGGTACGCGCCAACCCCGCCTCGTTCGACGACCACTTCAGCCAGGCCCGCCTGTTCTGGCTGAGCATGTCCCCGGTCGAGCAGGAACACATCGTCCGGGCGTACACCTTCGAGCTGGGCAAGTGCTACCACCAGGCGATCAAGGAACGTCAGCTCCAATGCCTGGCCAACATCGACCCGGTGCTCTGCGCCCAGGTCGCCACCGGTCTCGGTCTGCCCGCGCCGGAGCCGACCGTGCCGGTTGCCGACGTCGAGCCCAGCCCCGCGCTGTCCCAGGTGGGCCGGCAGTGGCCGGCCGACGGCCGGATGGTGGGCATCGTCGTCGACCCCGAGGCAGACCTCGACAGCGTCCGTGCGGTCCGTGCGGCCATCTTCGCCGCCGACATGGTGCCGCTGCTGATCGCGCCACACGGCGGAACGATCGGCGACCTGCCCGCGCAACGCAGCTTCGCCACCGGCCGCTCGGTCGAACTCGACGCGCTCCTGCTCGCCTCGGCGCCCGCACCGGCCCCGGACGCGTCGCCGGCCCGCGAGGCCAGGGCCGGCTCGACCGCCATCGACCCCCGGGTGCTGCTGATGGTGGAGGAGTGCTGGCGGCACGCCAAGGCCATCGGCGCCTGGGGGACCGGCGTCACCGTGCTCGAACAGGCCGGTGTCACCGGCTCGCCGGGCGTGGTCACCGCCGACTCCGCCAGTGAGGTTCTGACCGCCGTCCAGCAGCTGATGCCCCACCACCGCGTCTGGCACCGCTTCCCCGCCCCCATCGCCTGACCCCCCCGCCGAAAAGATCTTGGTCCGTGAGCGCCCTCCCGGGGGCCCTCACGGACCAAGATTCATTCGTCCACCCCCGGGATCAGCCGACCACGCGAGGCTCGTGGCCGGTGAGGTCGGGCAGCGATCATTCCGCGATCACCGTGCCGGTCGCGTCACAACCGACAAGCGTCGGCGGGTCGATGGCCCTGTTGGCTACGTACCGGAAGACAAACAAGCCTTCCGTGAGCATCGCCGGCCGGACCGTCCCGGCGGGAAGCAGCATCCGTCGACCACGCGTACGTCGAATGGGTGGAGGCAAGGCGCCAGCAGCCGGTCCAGCGCTGCCTCCCGGGCCGTTGTCGGCCACTGGTCGGTCACGGTGGTGCCCGGCCTGAGCTTCTCCAGGGTGTGGCCCGCCGTCGTCAGTGGGTCGCGACGGCCATCGCCTCCACCGGATCCGGCACGGCCAGGTGGCCGGGGCGGACCACCACGACGAGCACGAGCAGGGCCGCGACCATCCCGCCGGCGATCACCAGCGCCATCGCCACGGCACCGGTGCCGAGCACACCCACCAGCGGAGCGGCCACCGCCCCGATGCCGAACTGCACCGCGCCGAGCAGCGCGGACGCGGTGCCGGCCGCCTCGCCGTGCCGGGTCAGGGCCAGCGCGGGAGCGTTCGGCAGCGCCAGGCCGGCCGCCGCGAGCACCGCCCACAGCGACGCGAGCAGGGCCGGCAGCCCGCCGATCCCGGTCGCGGCGAGGGCGAGCAGCAGCACGCTGGCGGCGGAGCCCACGATCAGGGCGGCCACCAGGATCCGCTGCGGGGACCAGCGCCGCAGCAGCCGTACGTTGCCCTGGGTGGCCGCGATCAGCCCGACCGCCCCGGCTCCGAAGGCCAGCCCGAACTGCTGCTCGTCGAGCCCGTACCGTTCCTGCAGGACGAACGAGGAGCCGCCGACGTAGGCGAACAGCGCCGCCATGGCCAGCCCGGCCACCAGCACCAGCCCGACGAAGGCGCGGTCACGCAGCAGCGAGCCGTAGAGCTGGACGGTGGGCAGCACACCGGCGCGTTGGCGCCGCAGCGGTGGCAGCGTCTCCGGCAGGCCCCGCATCGCGATCAGCAGCAGCAGTACGCCGAAGACCGCGAGGGCGGCGAACACGCCGCGCCACTGCGCCCACCGCAGCAGTTCACTGCCGAGGGTCGGCGCGAGGATCGGCGCGGCGCCCATCACGAGCAACAGGCGGGACAGCAGTTGCGCGAAGGCCGCGCCGCTGAACAGGTCGCGCACCACGGCCATGGCGATCACGACGGCCGCCGCCGCGCCCAGGCCCTGGACCACCCGCAGCGCGCCGAGCACGGTGATGTTCGGGGCGAGGGCGCAGCTCACGGACGCCACGATGTGCAGTGCGGTGCCGGCGATCAGCGGTGTCCGCCGACCGACGGCGTCGGACAGCGGACCGATCAGCAGTTGTCCGAGGGCGAGGCCGACCAGCGTGCCGGTGAGCGTCAGCTGGACCGCCGCCGAGGTGGTGCCGAAGTCGTCGACGATCGAGGGCAACGCCGGAAGGTACATGTCGATGGTCAGTGGGCCTACCGCGATCAGCGAGCCGAGGACGAGGATGAGACGGAGGCGCTGACGGCGGCTCATCAGGTCGCCCGGCATCGGCGCGGCGTTGTCGACGCCGCTCACCGGTGGCTCCACCGCCCGTGAGACGGTGCGGGACGTGGCGCGATGCTCATACCTGGCTGCAACCCACCTCCGGTGAGCTGATTCCCACTCGATCCAGAGGTAAGCCACCTCACACCTGCGGCCCACCCGTCGGACCGGCGGATCAGACCCATCGGGTACGGCCCACGGCCGGTCGCCGGCCCCAACGTCGATGGTGGGACCGGCGGCCGGTGTTTCTCGATGGGAGGTGGGTCAGGCGGCGTCCGCGGCGGTGCCGGCGGTCACCTCCCGCCGGGCGGCCGGGTAGCGGATGTTCTCCACCATCTCGACGATCTCGTCCGGCGGTGGCGCCGTCATCTTCGACACCACGACGGTGACGACGATGTTGACGATCGCGCCGACGGTGCCGATGCCCTCCGGACTGATGTCGAAGATGTGCGGGTTGGCCGCGGTGCCGAACACCGGCAGCGTGTAGATCATGTAGCTGGCGGTGAACAGCAGGCCGGTCACCATGCCGGCCGCCGCGCCGGTGGCGTTACATCGTTTCCAGAAGATGCCGAGCACGATGGCCGGGAAGAAGGTCGACGCGGCCAGGCCGAAGGCGAAGGCGACCACCTGCGCCACGAACGCGGGCGGGTTGATGCCGGCGTAGATGGCGATCAGCACCGCGAGGCCCATGGCGATCCGACCGGCGAGCAGGCGCTGCTTGTCGGTGGAGTCCCGCTTGACCCGGCGGAAGTACAGGTCGTGCGAGAACGACGACGAGATCACCAGCAGCAGGCCGGCAGCCGTGGACATCGCGGCGGCCATGCCGCCGGCCGCCACCAGACCCACGATCGGGGCCGGCAGACCGGCGATCTCGGGACTGGCGAGGACCAGGATGTCGTTGTTGACGATCAGGTCGGCGCCGGAGGTCGGGCTGTTGCTGACCGTGTTGATGGTCGTCGCGCCGTCGCTGACCGTGACCAGTCCGGTCGCTGCCCAGTTCTCGATCCAGCTGGGCAGCGCGTCGGCCGAGACCCCGTTGACGTCTTGGAGGAGGTTCAGCTTGGTGAAGGCGCCCACCGCCGGGGCGGTGGTGTAGAGCAGGGCGATGAAGAACAGCGCCCAGAATGCCGAGTAGCGGGCACCCCGTACGGTCTTCGTCGTGTAGAAGCGGACGATGACGTGCGGTAGACCGGCGGTGCCGATCATCAGCGCCATCGTCACCAGGAACACG
Organism: Micromonospora sp. ATLC16; assembly: GCF_057196645.1. NCBI lineage: Bacteria > Bacillati > Actinomycetota > Actinomycetes > Micromonosporales > Micromonosporaceae > Micromonospora > Micromonospora sp. ATLC16. The sequence goes on along the minus strand of NZ_JBXUOW010000007.1, from coordinate 43,011 downwards.
TCGATCTGTGGCCGGGCCGCGAACGCCTCGGTGTACTGGTTCAACCCCATCTCGACGCTGATGGCGTCGAGTTCGGCGAGGATCTGCCCGAACGACACCTGTGGGATCGGGATTCCGGTCATCTGCTGCGCCACCGCGAAGGCGGGAATCAGATAGGCGACGATCAGCACCGTGTACTGCGCCACCTGGGTCCAGGTGATGCCCTTCATGCCGCCGAGCACCGCGTACAGACCGATGATCACGGCGGCGAGGATGACGCCCTGGGTCACGTCCAGCTTCAGGAACCGGCTGAAGACGATGCCGCCACCGCGCATCTGCCCGACCACGTAGGTGAAGGAGATGATGATCGCGGCCACCGCGGCGATGGTGCGTACGGTCTCCGAGTACCGGTCACCGACGAACTCGGGCACCGTGAACTTGCCCCACTTACGCAGGTAGGGGGCGATCAGCAGAGCCAGCAGCACGTAGCCGCCGGTCCAGCCCATCAGGTAGATGGTGCCGTCGGAGCCGAGGAACGCGATGAGGCCGGCCATCGAGATGAACGACGCGGCCGACATCCAGTCGGCCGCCACGGCCGCGCCGTTGGCGATGGTGGGGATGCCCTGGCCGGCGACGTAGAAGCCGGCGGTCTCCTTCACCCGGCTGCGCCAGGCGATGTAGAGGTAGACGGCGAACGAGCTGACGATGAAGACGAGGGTCCAGGTCTGGATCTGACTCATTTGTCAGCCCCCTCGGTCTCCTGCTCGTCAACGCCGAACTGGTTGTCGAGGCGATCCATCATCTTCGCGTATACGAAAATCAGAACCACAAAGACGTAGATCGATCCCTGCTGGGCGAACCAGAAACCGAGCGGGAATCCGGCGATGACGATGTTGTTGAGCGGTTCGACAAGCAGGATTCCGAAGCCGAACGAGACGATGAACCAGATGGTCAGGAGAATGACCATGAGCCGCAGATTGCGGCTCCAGTATTCTTTGCGCCAGCTGTTGTCCGGCGGGGAAGTCGGTGGTGGTGCCGCCGGTGGCGGTTCACCGCCACGGGTCTCCTTATCGGGGGTTACCTCGGTCATGTCTGGAGCCTCCTAGTCGGTATGGAACCGGTAGATCCGGCGAGGGGCCTGCGACACGGCGCCCGGTTGGTGGTGACGCGGTGCTGGTGCCGTGGCCCGACCCGCCCAGCCGCGTCGCCGTACTGCTCGACGTGGCTGTGCGGTCGGTCACACCTTTGGTCTGGGAAGCGAACGTGATGCAGCCTGGCCAGGCAAGAGTTGATCCGTCAGGTGCGGCATCGGGTCGCTGAGCGGTCCGTTGGACCCCGCGAACGGTCGAGTGGGCCGAACCGAAGCGCCGGATCATCCTGTTTCGCGGTTTTCGCGGGGCCGGCCTGTCCGCCCACCGACCCCGCCCGACCGCTCACCGATCGACCCGTTCGGTCAACGGCGCTGAGCGCCTAGCATCCGGACATGGCCGACACCGCATCCACCGCCGCCCCGGTTCGCCGGCGCGTCTTCCACGCCGGCAGTCTCGGCATGATCGTCGGCGGCGTGCTCGCGCTGGTCGGTTCGCTGCTGCCCTGGGTCATCACGCCGTTCGGTTCGCTCTCCGGCGCAGCCGGCCCTGGACTCTGGACGCTGAGCATGGCGTTCCTGGCCGTCGCCGGTGCCCTGCTGCCGTACCGCAAGGTGGCGATCGCACACAGCCTGATCCCCGGGCTGGTCGTCGCCGCCATCGTCGGATGGCAGTTGGCCCGCCTGGTCAGCCTCAGCGCCAGCACCGGCGCCTGGGGGCAGCTGATGCCCGGCATCGGCCTGATCATGGCCGGCGGCGGCGCGGTGGTCCTGATCCGCGCCGGCCTGCGCCTGGTCAAACTGAGCTGACGGCCGGTCACGCCGCGCCGACGGTGCTGCCCGGCCGGTCACGCCGCGCCGACGGTGCTGCCCGGCCGGCCGCGCCGCGCCGACGGTGCTGCCCGGCCGGCCGCGCCGGAGACACGAGATCCGACCGACCTGTGAAACCTTCCGCCGCCCGTACGCGTCATCCCGCTGAATCGACCGAGGATCGCCCGCCACCCGGCGGCTGGACCCGGCGCCGAACAGCTCGGGAGGAAACGTGTTGCTGGATTGGGGCTCGCCGCTGCGGGCCTGGCGGTGCTGACCGGTGCCGCCGTAGGCGTGTACACCATGGTCCCGGCAAACTCCGCGCGATCCGGCTTGATCATCAAGGAGTTGGGGGATGCCCCGCCGGCGAGTAGCTTCCGGTTCACCGACACCGGATCGGCACCCCGGCGGTAGGACGCGGTGCCGCCCCGCCGCCCCCGGGATCCGGTCCGGGGGGGGCGTCCGTCCGCCGTCGGCCGGGCCACGACCAGCAGCGACAGTACGGGTGGGAACATGAGTGAAACGCGACGCTGAGGAGTTCGACGCCTTCTACGCGGCTTCGGCGCAGCGGGTGCTGGGCCACCTGGCGGCGATGACCGGCGGCCGGGCCGAGGCCGAGGACGCGGTGGCGGAGGCGTACGCCAGGGCCTGGGACCGCTGGGCGTCGGTACGGGAGTGCGACAGCCCGGAGGCCTGGGTGCGCCGCGTCGCGTACCGGATCGCGGTGAGCGCGTGGCGCAAGACAGTGAACCGGTTGCGTGCCCACCGCCGGGAGATGGCCGGCCGGCAGGTCGAACCGACCTCGGTCGACCATGTGGCGGTGGTGTCGGCGCTGCGCCGCATCTCCGCCGAGCAGCGGCAGGTGGTGGTGCTGCACCACCTGGTCGGGCTCAGCGTGACCGAGATCGCGGCGGAGATCGGCAGCAACGTCAACACCGTCAAGACGCGGCTTGCCCGGGGACGCCGGGCCCTCGCCGTGCACCTGAGCGACGACGCATACGAGACCACCGGCGAGGGGAGGCAGTGATGGGTGGTGAGCCAGAACTAGACGAGACCCTGCGAGCGTTGGCCGGGCACGGCCGGCAGGGAAAGGTGCCGGCCGCCGTCGACATCCGCCGCCGGGGTGATCTTCGTCGTCGGCGCCGACGGGCCGGTACCGCCGCGCTGGGCGCCGTACTCGTCGGTCTGCTCGGGGCCGGCGTGGTCCTGGTCCGTCCCGCCGGGAACCCGGATTTACTGCCGATCGGGCCGGCCGGCCCGACGGCGGCGTCGGCCAGTCCCGACCCGGCCGGCCCGACGGGGGCGTCGGCCAGTCCCGACCCGGCCGGCACGTCCGGTCCGCCGAGCAACGATCCGCTGCTGTCTGGACGGCGGCAGGTGACGATAGTTCGGGCTGCCGAGCAGAGTGGCGGGCTGTCGCTGCTCGCCGACGGTCGCCTCGCCGAGGTCGACGGCGACGAGGGTCGGCAGCTGTTCGTGGTCACGCCGCAGGGACCCGACACCTATCTGGTCCGTGCCGCCGAGGGGGGCGACGAACCGACCGACACCTGCTGGGAGGTGCGGTCGTCGGGCAGCCAGCCGTTGCGGGTGGTCGCCGCCGCCTGTGCGCCGTCGGAGCCGAGGCAGCAGTTCGCCATCGTCCTGAACGGGCAACGCGGCGGCGAGCCGACGTACGCGATCAGCAGCCACTCGGCCTACCTGCAGAACTCACCGACCCGTGGCCTGATCCTGGAGGAGTTGGGCGACGCATCACTGACCACGCGGTTCCGGCTGGTCGACAACGGTGCCGCGCCGGGATGACCGGCCGGTGCCCGAGCGGGCAGCGCGGGTGCCGCTCGGGCGGCCGGTGCCAGCAAACGGGCAGCATAATTGTGGGGGTTTGCCGGCTATAGCCGTTATGGGTTGCCCGTTCGGCGGTGGAAGCCGGTCACCAAACCCACCGGATTGACCGGCAGGTGACCGGGGTCACCTGCCGTTCATCGGTGTTACAAAAAAGTACCCGAGTCGAACGGAGGTGTGCAGGTGGACGCGACGCAGCGCCGACAGCACATCCTTTCGCTGGCTCGCCGTCAGGGTGACGTCGACGTGCGTAAGATCGCCGCCGACCTGGCCGTGGCGCCGGAAACCGTCCGGCGCGACCTGAGCCTGCTGGCCCAGCAGGGGCTGGTGCGTCGCACCCACGGCGGGGCGTACCCGGTGGAGACGGCGCGTTTCGAGACGACCCTGGAGACCCGGGCCACCCGGATGGTCGTGGAGAAGCGACGGATCGCCGCCGCGGCGGTGGAACACCTCGGCGACGCCGAGTCGGTCTTCATCGACGAGGGCTACACCCCGCAACTGATCGCCGAGGCGCTGCCCACCCACCGCCCACTGACGGTGGTGACCTCCTCCCTGCACACCGCGGCGGCGCTGGCCACGTACCCGAGCCTCACCGTGCTCCTGCTCGGCGGGCGGGTCCGTGGTCGCACCCTGGCCACCGTCGACCACTGGGCCACCAAGATGCTCGCCGGCTTCGTCATCGACCTGGCCTACGTCGGGGCCAACGGCATCTCCCGCAAGCACGGGCTGACCACGCCCGACCCGGCGGTGGCCGCCGTGAAGGCCCAGGTGATGTCGGTGTCCCGGCGGGTGGTGTTCGCCGGGGTGCACACCAAGTTCGGTGGGCACAGTTTCTGCCGCTTCGCCGAGGTCGCGGACGTCGACACCATCGTCACGGACACGGCACTGCCGGCGTCCGAGGCGCACCGCTACTCACTGCTCGGTCCGGTGGTGCTGCGCGTCTGAGCGTCGCCGGTCCGACAAACCTTTCCCTCACCACACCACCACCATGGAGGTTCGCTGTGCCTGAAACACGAACTCCTCGTCAACGACGTGGGCGCGCCGCGCTCGCCGTCACGCTCGCCGTCACGCTGGTCTCCACCGCCTGTTCCGGGGCCGGCGGAGGTTCCTCCAGCGACGGCAGCGCCATCACCGTGCTGATGGTCGGCAACCCACAGATGGAGGATCTGGCCAAGATCACCGCCGACAACTTCACCGAGGACACCGGCATCGAGGTGCGCTTCACCATCCTGCCGGAGAACGAGCTGCGCGACCGGGTCACCCAGGACGTCGCCACCCAGGGCGGCCAGTACGACGTGGCCACGATCGGAGCGTACGAGGCGCCGATCTGGGCGCAGAACGACTGGCTGCACGAACTCAGTTCGTACGCGGACGCCGACGCCGCGTACGACAAGGGTGATCTGCTGGAGCCGATGCTCGCCTCGCTCTCCGGCACCGACGGCAAGCTCTACGCCGCCCCGTTCTACGGCGAGTCGTCGTTCCTGATGTACAACAAGGAACTCTTCGCCGCCGAGGGCCTGACCATGCCCGAGCGACCGACCTGGCAGCAGGTGGCCGAATTCGCCGAGCAGCTCGACGACGACGCCACTGGCGTCTCCGGCATCTGCCTGCGCGGGCTGCCCGGCTGGGGTGAGCTGTTCGCCCCGTTGACCACCGTGGTGAACACCTTCGGCGGCACCTGGTTCGAGCAGGACTGGACGCCGAAGGTGAACGCGCCCGAGTTCACCGAGGCGACCCAGTTCTACGTCGACCTGCTGCGCGAACACGGCCAGCCCGGCGCGCCGCAGTCCGGCTTCACCGAGTGCCTCAACACCTTCGGACAGGGCAAGGCGGCCATGTGGTACGACGCCACCTCCGCCGCCGGCACCCTGGAGGACCCCAACGCCAGCACCGTCGCCGGCAAGGTCGGCTACGCGTACGCGCCGGTCAGCAAGACCGAATCCTCCGGCTGGCTGTGGGCGTGGGCCCTGGCCATGCCGAAGACCACGAAGAACGCCGACGCCGCCTGGAAGTTCATCTCCTGGGCCACCGGCAAGGAGTACGAGAAGCTGGTCGGCTCGTCACTCGGCTGGTCCCGGGTGCCGGCGGGCAAGCGTCAGTCCACCTACGAGATCGCCGAGTACCGGCAGTCCGCCGAGGCGTTCGCCGACATCACGCTGAAGTCCATCCAGGAGGCCGACCCGGTCAGCCCCGGGGCGCAGCCGAGGCCCGCCCTCGGTGTGCAGTTCGTCGGCATCCCCGAGTTCGCCGACCTGGGTACGAAGGTGTCGCAGGAGGTGTCGGCCGCGATCGCCGGCCAGACCACCGTCGAACAGGCGCTCGCCGACGGCCAGCGGTTGGCCGAGGAAGCCGCCAGCAACCACCGGTAGCCGCCCGCCGGGGCCGGTCGACGACCGGCCGGCCCCGGCCCTGCCTCCGAGGCGGAACGATGACCATCACCAGCACCACCGGTGCGGACGCGCCCCCGCGACCCGCCGTCCGTCCCACCCGCCCCGACCGGCGGCACCGCTGGGCCCGCCGGGCCCCGCTGCTCCCCGCCCTGGTCTTCGCCATCGTGGTGACGCAACTGCCCTTCCTGTTCACCCTCTACCTGTCCACCCAGAGCTGGAACGCGCTGCGGCCGGGCAGTCAGGAATTCATCGGCCTGGCCAACTACGCCACGGTGCTCACCGACGGTCGACTGCGTGCCGCGCTGCTCAACACGGTGGTGCTCACCGCCTCGTCGGTGCTCGCCTCCGTACTGCTCGGCCTCGGCCTGGCCATCCTGCTCGACCGTAAGTTCCCCGGTCGGGGGGTCGTCCGCACCCTACTCATCACCCCGTTCCTGGTGATGCCGATGGCGGCGGCGCTGCTGTGGAAACACGCGATATACAACCCGTCCTACGGCCTGATCAACGGCATCCTCGGCGGCAGCACCGACTGGGTGTCGCAGTACCCGATGGTCTCCGTGGTTGCCGCGCTGGTCTGGCAGTGGACCCCGTTCATGATGCTGATCATCCTGGCCGGCTTGCAGAGCCAGTCCCTGGAAACCCTGGAGGCGGCCCGGGTCGACGGCGCCGGCCCGTGGCAGACCTTCACCCGGATCACCCTGCCCTACCTGCGGCCCTACCTCGAACTGGGTGCCCTGCTCGGCTCCATCTACCTGGTGCAGACCTTCGACGCGGTCTTCACCATCACCCAGGGCGGCCCGGGTCGGGCCACCACGAACCTGCCGTACGAGATCTACCTGACCACCTTCCGCAAGTTCGAGTACGGCGAGGCCGCCGCGGCCGGCGTCGTGGTGGTGATCGGCACCATCATCGTCGCCACCTTCGCGCTGCGGGTGATCTCCAGCCTGTTCCGGATGGAGGACGCACGATGACCCGTACCGCGAGTCCGGCCCGGCGCAGCGCGGGCCGCCCCGGGGCCGCGTGGACCGTCCTGGCCTGGCTGGCCGGGCTGCTGTTCTTCCTGCCGGTGGCCTGGATGGTGCTCACCGGCTTCAAACGCGAGGTCGACGCCGCCAGCAACCCGCCGTCCTGGTTCTTCACCCCGGTGCTGGACGGCTACCGGCAGGTCTTCGACCGGGACATCACCCCGTACCTGCTCAACTCGGTGATGGCCAGCGTGCTGTCCACCCTGCTGGTGCTCGTACTGGCCACCCCGGCGGCGTACGCGCTGTCGATCCGGCCGGTCGCACGCTGGCGCGACGTGCTGTTCTTCTTCATCAGCACCAAGATGTTGCCGGTGGTCGCCGCGCTGCTGCCGATCTACCTGCTGGTGCAGGACCTCGGCATGCTGGACAACGTCTGGACCCTGATCGTGCTCTACACCGCCATGAACCTGCCGCTCGCGGTGTGGATGATGCGGTCGTTCCTGCTGGAGGTTCCGGCGGCGCTGATCGAGGCGGCGGCGATGGACGGTGCCGACCTGCTCGTCACCATCCGGCGGATCCTGCTGCCGATCGTGGCGCCCGGCCTGGCCGCGACCGCGCTGATCTGCTTCATCTTCAGCTGGAACGAGTTCTTCTTCGCGGTCAACCTGACCGCCACCCGGGCCGGCACCTCGCCGATCTTCCTGGTCGGCTTCATCACGTCCGAAGGGCTGTTCCTGGCCCGGCTCTGCGCGGCGGCGACCATCGTGTCGCTACCGGTCGTGCTGGCCGGCTGGATCGCCCAGAAACAACTCGTCCGAGGACTCTCCATGGGGGCGGTCAAGTGAAGGCAGCAGTCATCGTCACGCCGGGTCAGATCAGCGTCGAGTCGGTACCAGACCCCACGCCCGGCCCTCGGGACGTGGTGGTCGAGGTCGCCGGATGCGGGATCTGCGGCACCGACCTGCACATCATGGACGGCGAGTTCGCGCCCGCGTACCCGATCGTGCCGGGCCACGAGTTCGCCGGCACCGTGGTCGAGGTGGGGCGGGACGTCACCGAGGTGGGGGTCGGCGACCCGGTGGCCGTGGATCCGTCGCTGCACTGCGGCGAGTGCTACCAGTGTCGCCGTGCGCGGGGCAACCTCTGTGAACGGTGGAACGCCATCGGGGTCACCGTCTCCGGCGGCGCGGCCGAGTACGCGCTCGCCCCGGTACGCAACTGCGTGGTGCTGCCGTCCGGCGTCGCCCCGGCCGACGCCGCGCTCATCGAACCGCTCTCCTGCGCGGTACGCGGCTTCGACGTGCTGCCCCGCCGGCTGGCCGACCACTATCTCATCTACGGCGCCGGCACCATGGGCCTGATGATGCTGGAGCTGGCGAAACGCTGCGGTGCGGCGTCCGTCAGCGTGGTCGACCTGAACCCCGACCGGCTCGCCACCGCCGTCCAGCTGGGCTGCTCGGCGAGCGCCGCCAACGCCGACGAACTGGACCGCCCGCGCGGCTGGGACGTCGTCATCGACTGCACCGGCGTCGAGGCGGCCATCGCCGACGGCCTGACCCGGGTCGCCCCCGCCGGCACCTTCCTCCAGTTCGGTGTCTCCGAGTACGCCACCCGGGTGCCGGTCGAGCCGTACCGCATCTACAACAAGGAGATCACCGTCACCGGCTCGATGGCCGTCCTGCACAGTTTCGACCGCGCCGCCGAGTTGTTCGCGGCCGGCGTGCTGGACCCGCAGGTCTTCATCAGCCATCGCTTCCCCCTGGCCGCCTACGCCGACGCCATGTCGCAGTTCCGCGCCGGCATCGGCCGCAAACTCCTCATCACCTGACCCCACCCACCTCATCGATCATGCAGTTGTGGCACCGGAAATACGGTTGATGCACCACTTTGACAGGTGCCACAACTGCATGGTCAGCGGCGTTCGGTGGATCGGGCAGGTGGCATGGTCAGCTGTGCGGCATGGTCGGGTGGGTGGCGGGGTACCGGGCCGGGGTGCGGATGGACAAGGCCGAGCGTGCAGAGTTCCGTCGGCTCGTGGCGGACTTCAGACGGTGGGGTCAACTCGCCCAGGATGTGCGGAACTGGCACCGGGCCGTCCAGCAGGGGGCCAGCGCCGCCGAAGGGGCCATGCGGGACCGCAGCGTCGTGGTCGACCGTTCCGGCCAGGGGGCGTGGCGTGTGCTCGCGTTGCGGGCGAACGACCGTGACGCCGTCGGGCGCCTCCAGGAGCGGGCCAGGCTTCCCGCGACGACAGCCGCCGACGACGCCCTGCTGCGTCTGCTCATCGATGACGCCCCTCGCGCCGTCGCCGACCTCGCACCCATGCTCGACGTACGCCGTTACCTCGCCGGGCCAGCCAGGAAGCAGTCAGCGGCCACCGCCGCGATGTTCCTACGTGACCGGCACGCGCAGGTCGTCGCCGCAGGTGGTCCGGAGCGCCTGGCGTACCTCGGCGTCCCCACCGCACCCGCAGAACCGGTCCCGGACAGCCTCCGCGACCTGCTCGACCCGTCCCTTCGCTTCGCGCTCCTCGCCGAGCGAAGCCGCCGGGAGCCCGAGCTGGTCGAGCGGACGGGGCAGGAGCACGGGCCCGCCGGGCGGGTGGCACCGCAGCGGGAGCCGGCCGGGTGGACCGGTCCGGAGCCGGAGCTGGTGGACCGGTCGGTCTTCGGCGGTCTGCCGGCGGCACTGGCCGCCATCGACAAGGTCGTGGCCGGCGAAGCCGCGTACCGGTCGGCGGCACGTGAAGCGGGTGAGAAGGTCAGGCATCGTGAGGTGCAGAGCATCCTGCGGGACATGCCGGTGGAGGCGTTACGAACCGTCACCCGCGACCGGTTCCGCCTCGGGCCGCTGGCCGACGCCGGAATCGTCACGGTGCAGGACGTGCTGCACCATGGCTCTTCGCTTCAGGCTCTTCCGGGCGTCGGGGAGACCTCGGCCCGTCGCCTGATCGGAGCGGCCCGCACCCTCTGGCAGACCACGTACGACGACACGCCGGTCCGCATCGAGGTCGACCACCGCCACCCGGAGACCACCCACCTGCTGCGGTGCCTCGCCGAGTGGGATGCGCGTCGCCGCACGCGTGGCGCGGCAGCCGACCTCGAACGCGCCGCCGAACTCGCGCCGCTGGGCGGCACCATCGACCGAAGCACCGCTCACCTGCTGGTGGTGCCGACCCGGGGGCTCGCCGCCAGCGGGCTGGGCGAGAGCATCGAGATCGTCAAACGGCGAGCCGACCTGCTCGTCAGGTCTTCCGCGCCCGGCCGGCGGAGTCTGCCCGCCGACCCGTGGGACGACTTCCTCGCCCGCCCAGCCGACTACTTCGCCATGCTCGCCGAGCTGGGATTCGCCAGCGGCGACGAGAACACGGTGCACGGCGACCTCCCAGACGAGATCATCCAGGCGGTACGCGACCAGGCACTCGACGGTGCCCACCTGACCGCGTCCCTGCGCGGTTACCAGAGCTTCGCCGCCCGCTTCGCCCTGGTCCAGCGCAAGGTCATCGTCGGGGACGAGATGGGCCTCGGTAAGACAGTCGAGGCGCTCGCGGTACTGGCGCACCTGCGCAGCAGGGGAAGTACGCATTTCCTGGTGGTGTGTCCCGCCGCCGTGGTGACCAACTGGGTCCGCGAGATCAGCGGCAAGTCGAGGCTACGTCCACACCGGGTGCACGGCCCGGAACGCGATGCCGCGGCCCGTGCCTGGCTGCGGGACGGGGGCGTGGCGGTCACCACCTACGAGACCCTCGCCTGGTGGGGGCCGCAGTTGCGGGAGGTCCCCGACCTGGCGTGTGTCGTGGTCGACGAGGCCCACTACGTCAAGAACCCACAGGCGCAGCGGTCGATCAGGACGAAGGAGATCGTCGCGCGCGCCGAACGGGCCATCCTGCTCACCGGTACGCCACTGGAGAACAAGGTCGACGAGTTCCGCAACCTCGCCTCCTACGTACGCCCCGATCTCACCGTCGACGCCACCGATCCGTCACCCGCGCGGTTCCGGCGGCAGATCGCACCCGCGTACCTGCGCCGCAACCAGGACGACGTGCTTGACGAACTGCCCGAACTCATCGAGGTCGAGGAGTGGCTGCCGATGTCCTCGGCGGACACCGCGCGTTACCGCGAGGCGGTCGAGCGGGGAAACTTCATGCAGATGCGCCAGGCGGCCATGCTTGAGGCGGCCGAGTCCACCAAGGTGCAGCGCCTCGTCGAGATCGTCCGGGAGGCGGCGGAGAACGAGCGCCGGATCATCGTCTTCTCCCATTTCCGGCAGGTCCTCGACGTGATCGCCCGTACCCTTCCCGGCCCGGTCTTCGGACCACTGACGGGGTCGGTGCCGGCCAACCACCGGCAGCGGATGGTGGACGAGTTCTCGGCCGCCCGGTACGGTGCCGTCCTGGTTGCCCAGATCGTGGCCGGTGGGGTCGGGCTCAACATCCAGTCCGCCTCCGTCGTCGTCATCTGTGAACCGCAGCTGAAACCCACCACCGAGGCGCAGGCCGTCGCCCGGGCACACCGGATGGGGCAGGTCCAGTCGGTGCAGGTGCACCGGCTGCTCTCCGAGGAGGGCGTCGACCAGCGGATCACCGAACTGCTGGCGGGCAAGCGCCGCATCTTCGACGACTTCGCCCGGGTCAGCGACACGGCCGCCGCGAGCCCCGAGGCGGTGGACCTGTCCGAGGCCGAACTCGTCCAGGAAGTGGTGGCCGCCGAGCGCCAACGCCTTCTCGCCCCCGCGCCCGATCTCCCGCCCCAGCACGCGCCGTCGTAACCCGTTGCCGAAGGATCTGTGGCAGTAAGAGCGTCAACCGCCCGGCGTGTCGACTACCGCGACCGCCACGGATCGGGAGTGTCACCGTTTCCGGTCCAGCGGGTCTGCCTGAGGGCGGTGAGGAGGTTGCGGGCGGCGGTGGCCACGGGACAGTCGGGGACGCGGCAGATCGGGCAGCGACCGTCGGAGCCCTGATGGTGGTCACGAAGCGTCCAGCGGGCGGTCAGGGTGAGCCGGTTGAGGATCTGCGCCAGGGTGAGCAATGGTGCGGTCATGCGCGGGTCACCCCGAGGGTGGCGGCCAGCGCGACGACCGTGGCCGGAGCGCCCGGATGGCGGACCGTGGCGGCGAGCACGTTCCGGGCGGCGGGTCGTTGGCGCACCTCGGCGGGTGCCGTCCGGTCGGCCTCCAGCAGCACCCGGGCCGCGTTCACCGGGTCGGCAACCTGAAGGTACGCACGCCCGGCGTCGATCAGGTGGGCGGCCCGATGCTCCGGTGGCAGCCACCGCCAGCCGTCCCGTCCGACCGCCTTCTCGTGTTGGGCGATCGCCTCGTCCGGCGTACCCAGATCGATCGCGACAGCGACCCGGGCGAGCGCCACGGCGGTCGGTCCGAAGCTGGTGTGATTATGATCGTTGCCGTCGCCGACCTCGACGGCCAGGTCGGCGGCCTCGTCGACGCGGGCGGCGGCCCGATCGTCACCGTGCCGGGCCGCTGCGAGCGCCGCCTGCACGAGCAGCGCACCGCAGAGCGACAACCGAGCCACGTCGAGGTCGGCCCGGCCGATCCGGTACGCCGCCGCCAGCGCCGCCGCGCCCGCCTCCCGCGCCCGACCGCCGGCTCGCAACACCTGGCCGAGCTGCACGGTGGCGGCGGCGACCAGCAGCGGATCACCGGTCGCGACCGTCATCGCCCGGTCGGCGGCGAGCCAGGCCAGCTCGGTCTCGTCGAGCTTCACCAGCAGCGAAGCGGTCACCCGGTACGCCTCCACCAGCAGCACCCGGCCCGCCTGCGGATCGTGGGCGTGGCCGCGCTGCGCCCCGGCCAGCAACTCCGGCAGCAGACCGATCAGCGCCGGGTACCGCGCATGCTGGAAACTGGTCCAGGCATGCGCGACGCCCCGCGCCAGCCGAGCCGCGTCCGGCGCGTCCCGGCGCGCCGCCGGCCGATCCAGAGCGATGTCGTACGCGGACAGTGCCGCTCGGATCAACTCCACGCCCTCGATGCGCGTGGCCACGTCGGCGGGCCGACTGTCCTGGCTGAGCAGCAACGCCTGATCGATCCGCAGCGCGGCGGCGATGTCCCGCAGCGTGGAAACCTTGTCCAGGGCCCGTACCCCGCGCTCGACCTTGTCCACCCAGCTCTTGGACTTGCCGAGCCGGTCGGCGAACACCTGCTGCGACATCCGCCGCCGCGCCCGCCAGTACGCCACCCGCCGCCCGATCGGCACCACATCCATCATCGCCACCTCCCTGAGCAGGCACTATGTGCCCTCGATCAGCATTCAGTGATCGGATGGTGGCGGTCGAGAGTGTGGGTGTCTGCTATCTACCTGCGGACATTGCGCGGACAGCCCCGTCGGCCTGATCAACGAGACTGGCAGTGTGGGTCGCCTGCCCGATGCTCCAGACCCACTCGTAGATGCTCTGCGCCTCGCTGGCGTCTCCGGTGTCCACGAGCGCGGCCGCCAGCCGCAGGAGGTAGGGCCCGGTCCAGGCAGCGCCAGCAGCCTCCGGCGGTAGTCCGGACAGACCCAACCGCAAATGTTCGATCGCCTGCACGTTCCAGCCGAGGAGCCGGTAGGCGAGGCCGCGCTGCATGGTCAGGTAGGCAGCTGAGTGGAAGTAGATCCACGGTGGCTCGCGGTCGGGCGCCTGGCGGGCTGCCTCCACCAACTCCGCAGCCTGATCGAGCAGGGCGGTCACGAAGTCCGCCTCGCCGATCAGCGCGTGACCACGGGCTTGTTGCTGGATGGCAATGGCACGTATGCCAGGGCTGGCCGGCTGTCGTGCCGCCGCCGCAGAAAGCCCGATCATCGGGTGCGAACGCCGCTCCGACCAGGCGAGATGTCCTCGCATGCTGAGCACCGTGGCGACCATGTCCGGATCACCCGCCTCAGTGCCCCACTCCAGGGCCGTGCCGTACCAACGGCTGGCGAGCCGAGGCCGGTCGCTGGCGGCGTACAGCCATCCACCGAACTGGGCCCACTGTGCGGCGAGGTCAACCACCTTCGGTCGCAGCTCCGAGGTTGCCTCCGCGACGAGTGTGGTGACCAGGTCCAGTTGGGTACGCATCGTCGGCAACAGTGGTGTGGAGCCGAGGGTGTCTTCCAGCCGACGATGCGCGGCGAGCAACTCGGCCAAGGTGTGCAGGGTCGCAGGGTCGACACGACGGGGATGCTGGGCGACATAGGACAAGCGCTCGGGGTCGCGCGGCGCGGGCGACGGATGCAGCATGCCGGACAGGACGCCGTCGGTGTCGAGCACATCGTCGAGTCGTGCGGCCAGGTCTACGGCTGGCCGTCGTCGACCCGTCTCCAGATCGTGCAGATGCCCTCGACTGGACAGGACGAGCGGAGCGAGCTGCCGTAGTGACATGCCCGCCAACAGGCGGAGCCTACGCAGTTCCCCACCGAACCGACCATCCGCGATGACTGCCATGGGCGATACCCCCGAACGTGACTATTCGGCACCGGCTTACCTCCTGCCGCCACTTCGGAAGGTACATCGATGCAGCCGCTGAGTAGCGTGGTGTGACCTCCGTCGAGCCCAGGTAGTGCTCGGTCTAGGCGAGCGCGCTCTGCTGATTTATGACACACCGGTGGGTGGTCGGGTGTGGCTGATCGTTAACTCCGTGCCCCGGAGCATCACGCCATCGGCGACGGGTCGTTGCTGGGTGGGAGCGGAGTGCTGGTGGACTCAGTCGACTCGGAGTGAACGGGTGATCGCTTCGGCGACTGCGGGGTTGCTGGATACGGCGATGAGGGTCACCTCCCGGTCGGGAACCACCACCACCTGCCGCGTCCGGCCATCCGGCAACACATCGCCGCCTCGGAGGACGGAGTGGCCGAACGCTTCGCCAGCCTCGGTCGCGAGCTGGGCCACCGGGTCGAGTTCGAGATTCGCGCGCCGAATCTCGGCGTAGTCGACGCGAGGTCTCGGCAACACGGCGCAGCCCGCGATCAGGTTGACGTCCACGATGTAGGTGTCGCGCATCGGCGTGCCGCATTCGGTGGCATTGCGCGGCCACCCTGCCGGCACCGAGATCCGTACGCCCTCGCTGGCGACCTCTTGCTCGCCGGCTGGACCGCGATCCCGGTTGGCCGCAGTCACCACCGTGGCGAGGGCGAGAACCGCCCCGATCACGACGGCGGCCACCACCATCCGTCGGCTCCGATCCCCGACGAGCCGGCCGACCGGGCTCGCCTGGCCGACGCCCTTCATGGCGAGTTAAACCTGCTGACCGAGAAGATCGAGTCGCTGCGGTCCAGCCGGGACCTGCTCGCCGGCGTCGTGGGAAGCCGTGGACCGTGCCTCTCTGTCCCGCTCGGCGTCGGCGTGGCGAGCCGCGGACCGGGCAGCTCAGGCCCTGCTCGGCGGCGTCGGCAGGCGTAGGCCGTGCATGCCGCCATCGACGGCGAGCACGCTGCCGGTGGTCGATGCGGACAGTGGACCGGCCAGGTACGCGACGGCGGCGGCGACCTCCTGCGGGGTGGTGAGGCGACCGGTGGGCTGGCGGGCCCGCAACGCGGCCAGTTCCGCCGCCGGATCGTCGGCGGCGTCGAGTAGCCGACGTACCCACGGGGTGTCCGCCGTGCCCGGGTTGACGCAGTTCACCCGGATGCCGGCGGTGACGTAGTCGGCGGCCATCGCCAGGGTGAGCGCCTGCACCGCACCCTTGCTGGCACTGTAGAGGGCCCGCTGCGGCAGCCCGAGCCAGGCGGCGATGGAACCGATGTTGACGATGGCGGCGTGCGCGGAGGCGCGCAGGTGCGGCAGCGCGGCCCGGGTCACCCGGACGATGCCGACCACGTTGACGTCGAGAACGTGGTGCCAGTCGTCGTCGCTGTCCGCCTCGATGGTGCCGACCGCGCCGATGGCGGCGTTGTTGACCAGGACATCCAAGCCGCCGAACGCGGCATGGGCGGCGGCGATCGCGGCCCGTACGGACGCGTCGTCGGTCACGTCGGCGGCCAGGCCGAGCAACGGCTCGGGTACGTGCTGCGGGTTCAGGTCCAGGCAGGCCACCCGGGCACCCCGCTCGGCGAGCAGGGTGGCCGTGGCCAGGCCGATGCCGGAGGCGCCGCCGGTGACCACCGCCGCCAACCCGGCGAACTCGCCCGAGCCGGTGGTGGGTCCGTCGGCGAACCCCGGGCTGTCGCCGGTCACGCCGGCGCCAGCGTCTGACGTTGCCGGCCCAGGCCGTCGATTTCCAACTCGACCACGTCCCCGGCGACCAGGTACGGCTTGGGTTCGGGCTGCCCGAGGGCGACGCCGGCCGGGGTGCCGGTGTTGATGACGTCGCCGGGGTAGAGCACCATGAACTGGCTGAGGTAGCGGACGATCTCGGCCACCGGGAAGACCATGTCCTTGGTGGTGCCGTCCTGCCGCAGCACGCCGTTGACCCAGAGCCGCAACCGCAGGTCCTGCGGATCGGGAACCTCGTCGGCGGTCACCAGCCACGGGCCGAGCGGGTTGAACGTCTCGCAGGACTTGCCCTTGTCCCACTGGCCGCCCCGGTCGAGCTGGAATTCCCGCTCCGAGACGTCGTGGGAGATGGCGTACCCGGCGACGCAGTCCAGTGCCGCCTCGGTCGACGGCAGATAACGCGCCTTGCGGCCGATGACCACGGCGAGTTCGACCTCCCAGTCCGTCCTGGTGCTGCCGCGGGGCACCAGCACGGGGTCGTCGGGACCGACCACCGTGTCCGCCGCCTTGAGGAAGACCACCGGCTCGGTGGGCAGGGCCGCCCCGGTCTCGGCGGCGTGGTCGCGGTAGTTCAGCCCGATGCAGACGATCTTTCCCGGCCGCAGCGGAGGACCGGTCCGCAGCCCGGTGGGGTCCATCGGAGACAGGTCGTGCGGGGAGATGCCGGCCAGTCGGGCCAGGCCGTCGGTGGCCAGGAAGGCGGGGTCCAGGTCGTCGGTCACGCCGCTGAGGTCACGTAGTTGGCCGGCCTCGTCGAGCAGTGCCGGCGTCTCCCGCCCCGGAGGACCCACTCGCAGCAGCTTCACCGTCACCCCCAGATACCGCGGCGCGAACGAGCCGCAAGACATGTGATGTCTACCAGGTGATCGTGACGCCTCACAAGTGCCTTGATCGACGGCGATCTTCCTCGGGGCCGGGCGGCTCGACCGTGTCGCAGGTCCTGCCCCGCCCAGGGCCGTCCGACCCGTCCGGAGGGGGCTCCGGCCGCTGGTCCGCTCCACGACCGGGCGCTGCACTGGAAGCAGGACGGAGAGGAGTGAGAACGATGACGTATCTGATTGTCGTAGGCGTCGATGGTTCGGACGGTGGGCGGCGTGCCCTGCGGTGGGCGGTCGGTGAGGCGGCCGAGCGCAACGGCACCGTGCAGGCGGTGACCGCCTGGCGGTGGGACGGCCTGGACGGTGGCGCCATGGTCGCTCCCAACCCGATCGAGGAGGAGAAGCGGGCCACCGCCCTGCTGGCCCGGCAGATCGGCGAGATCACTCGGGGCACGTCGGCGGCGCCGGTCTCCGCCGAGGTCGTCGAGGGCCGGCCGGCCGACGTGCTCACCGCCGCCGCCCGTCGCGCCGACCTGCTGGTGCTGGGCAGCCACGGGCACGGCCGGCTACGGCACACCGTGCTCGGCTCGGTCAGCGAGGAGTGCGTACGCAAGGCGACCTGTCCGGTGGTGGTGCTTCCGGTTCCGGTGCCGGCGCCGAGCGGTCCCGCCGTGCCGGCGGTGCCGGCCTGACGGGGAGCGACGGGGGTTGCCGGTCTCTGACATGCTCTGGGCCGTGACGACCGGCCACCCCCGTTCCCACCGCCGCGCCCGCCGGACCCGGCTCGGGCTCCTGTTCAGCCTCGGTGTCGTGATCGCCCTGGCCGTGGCGGCCGTGATCGTGCTGCGCCCGCCCGGGCCCCGCCCGCTGTTCCAGATGCCGGTCGCCTGCGGTGAGACCTGGCAGGTCGGCACCTACCCGGGGCACGGCGACTACGACGTGGACTTCTTCCCGCTCTCCGGCGACCCGTGGGGACAACCGGTGCTGGCCTCGTACGAGGGCACCGTCACCGTGGCCGGGATCAACGGATCGCTGGGTGGTCGTACTCCGGACGATCCGGACGGCCCTCGGGGTCGTGGCGGTGGCTACTGGGTGAAGATCGACCACGGTGGCCGGTGGGAGACCCAGTACCTGCACCTGCTGGAGCCACCGCTGGTGCAGGTCGGCCAGGAGGTCGCGCAGGGCCAGCAGATCGGTCGGATCGGCAGCACCGGCAACTCCGGTGCCCCGCACCTGCACTACGAGCAGCGGCGCGGTTGGCAGAAGGTGGAGACCTACTTCGACGGCGCCCCGTCGGGCATCACCCAGGACGACGCCGAGTACACGCTGCGGCTGATCAGCAACAACTGTCCGTAGCGCCGGTGCTGTCGTACCCACCTGATGGGGTACGTCCCATGGGTGTTCCGTACTACTACTGCTGGTGCTGATCGCCCGGGTCACAGCTTGACGGCGAACGTGCCCGCCCGCCGGTCCGTGCCCTGCCGGCCGGCGGGTTTGCGGTTAGCGTGAGCGAGCGGGGAGGCGGCGACCAGGGCAATTTGCCACGTTTTGTGTTGACATCGATCGGTCAGGGGATCAGACTCGCAAAATCTTTCGATTGCCGCGGAAGAATCCAGGGGGAGGACCATGTCCAGGACCAGATTCAGGTTGGCCGGCGCGACGATCGTCCTGATGCTCGCCGCCGTGGCGGGATGCAGTGGGGGCGAGGGCGTCGACGTCGACGGCAACGACACGGCGGGCGCCGGCGGCGTGCTCGACGCCGCGATCGGCGGCGAGCCCGACCAGCTCGATCCACACAAGACCTCCGCTTACTACAGCTTCCAGGTGCTGGAGAACGTCTTCGACACGCTCGTCGAGCCGGACGCCAACCTGGAGATGAAGCCCTCCGTGGCCACCGAGTGGACCACCAGCGAGGATCAGCTGACCTGGACGTTCACCCTCCGCGAGGGAGTGAAGTTCTCCGACGGTACGCCGCTGACCGCCGAGGACGTCGTGTACTCCTACAACCGGATCATCGACGAGAAGCTGAACAACGCCTACAAGTTCGGCACCGTGAAGTCGATCGAGGCCACCGACCCGAAGACCGTGGTGGTGACCCTCAACGCGCCGACCCCGAACCTGCTGGCCAACCTCGGTGGCTTCAAGGGCGTGGCGATCGTCCAGAAGGCCAACGTGGAATCCGGTGAGATCACCACCAAGCCGGTCGGCAGTGGACCGTTCGCCGTGGAGAACTACAGCTCCGGCGACAGCATCCGGCTGGTCCGCAATGACAACTACTGGGGTGAGAAGCCCAAGCTGGACGGCGTCCGGTTCACCTTCGTCAGCGACCCCACCGTCGCCCTGCAGAACCTGCGCGGCGGTGAGGTGCACTGGACCGACAACCTGCCACCGCAGCAGGTGCCGGGGCTGCTCGACGGGGACGACCCGACGGTGCAGTCGGTGCCGTCGACCGACTACTGGTACCTCGCGCTCAACCAGGGCCGCAAGCCGTACGACGACGTCAACGTCCGCCGGGCCATCGCCTTCGCGCTGGACCGTGAGGCGATCACCAAGGCGGCCAAGTTCGGGCTGGCCACGGTCAACCAGACGGCGATCCCGCAGAACAGCGCCTTCTACTACGAGTACGCGCCGTACACCCACGACGTCAACCAGGCCAAGCAACTGCTCGACCAGGCCGGGGTGAGCGGTCTGACCATGGACCTCATGGCCACCAGCGAGTACCCGGAGACGGTCACCGCCGCCCAGGTCATCGCCTCGCAACTGAAGGCCGTCGGGATCACTGTCGAGATTCGTACGCTGGACTTCGCGCAGTGGCTCGACGAGCAGGGCGCCGGCAAGTTCGACGCGTTCATGCTCGGCTGGCTGGGCAACATCGACCCCGACGAGTTCTACTACGCCCAGCACCACAGCGACGGCACGTTCAACTTCCACAAGTACGCCAACCCGAACGTCGACCGGCTGCTCGACCAGGCCCGGACCGAGACCGACCAGGCCGCCCGCAAGCAGCAGTACGAGCAGGTGGCCAAGCAGATCGTCGACGACGCCAGCTACATCTACCTCTACAACCCCGATGTGGCACAGGGCTGGTCCAAGCAGGTCAGCGGCTACGAGGTACGCACGGACCGGGCGATCCGGTTCCGCGACGTGGCTCTCGCCCGGTGACCCGGCGGGGGATATCAGGTGGCCCGCTTCGTCATCCGTCGGCTGTTGCAGTCGGCAGTCGTGCTGCTCGGCGTGACCCTCGTGGTGTTCCTGCTGCTCCAACTGGTGCCGGGTGACCCGGTCCGGGTCGCCCTCGGCACCCGTTTCGACCCGCAGACCTACGAGGCGCTGCGGGCCCGGGCGGGGCTGGACCAGCCACTCGTGGTGCAGTATTTCGACTACCTGCGGCGGGCACTGACCGGCGACCTCGGGGTGAGCTTCCGCAGTGGACGGCCGGTCACCGCGATCGTGCTGGAGCGGCTGCCGGCGACCCTGTCGCTGGCGGTCACCGCGGTGGTGTTCGCCATGGCGGTCGCCTTCCCCCTGGGGATCGTCTCGGCCGTCCGCAGCGGCTCGCTTGTCGACCATGCGGCCCGGGTGTTCAGCCAGTTCGGTGTCTCGGTGCCGGATTTCTGGATGGGAATCATGGGCATCCTGCTCTTCTCCGGGGTGCTCGGGTGGCTGCCGCCGTCGGGGTACGTCGCGCTCACCGAGGATCCGGGGCGCTGGGCGTCCCACGTGGCGTTGCCCGCCGCCACGGTCGGCCTGGTGACCGCCTCTATCCTCACCCGGTTCATCCGTTCGTCCATGCTGGAGGTGCTCTCCGAGGACTACGTGCGCACCGCCGCGGCTAAGGGACTGCGTACCCGGGTGGTGGTGTTGCGGCACGTGCTGCGCAACGCCCTCATTCCGGTGGTGACCGTGGTGGCGGTGCAGTTGGCCAGCCTGCTCGGCGGGGTGATCGTGATCGAGGTGCTGTTCGCCTGGCCCGGCATCGGGCGGCTCACCTACGACGCCGTCGCGGCCCGGGACTATCCGGTGCTGCAAGGGGCGGTGCTGCTGGTCGCGGCGCTGTTCCTCCTGGTCAACCTGTTGGTCGACATCCTCTATGCCCGTCTCGACCCGAGGATCACGGTCAAATGAGCGAGCAGACGATCAACCATGAGGGGCAGTTGCGCCGGGTGCTCGCCGCGCTGCGGCGCGATCCGCTCGCCCTGACCGGCAGCCTGGTGTTGGTGGTGCTGGTCGTGGTCGGCGTGGGGGGCTCCTGGCTGGCGCCGTCGGGGATCAACGAGGTGAACGTCGACCAGATGCTTCAGTCGCCGAGTTGGGCACACCCGTTCGGCACCGACGAGTTGGGCCGTGACGTGCTCAGCCGGGTCATGGTCGCCGCCCGGGTGTCGTTGCAGGTCGGCCTGGTCAGCGTCGGCATCGCACTGGTGGTGGGTGCGACCCTCGGTCTGTTCGCCGGCTACTACCGGGGCTGGCTCGACAATGTGCTGATGCGCTGCATGGACGTGCTGTTCGCGTTCCCGGTGCTGCTGCTGGCGGTGGCGATCGTGGCGGTGCTCGGCCCGGGACTGGTCACCGCGATGGTGGCGATCGGCGTGGTCTACACGCCGATCTTCGCCCGGGTGACCCGGGCCGGCGTGCTCTCGGTGCGGGAACAGGTCTTCGTCCGGGCCGCCGTCTCGGTTGGCGCGTCCGACCTGCGGATCATGCGGCGGCACGTGCTGCCGAACATCGCGGCACCGCTGATCGTGCAGACGTCGCTCTCCCTGGCCTTCGCGATTCTCTCCGAGGCGGCGCTGTCCTTCCTCGGCCTCGGTGTCCAGCCACCCGATCCGGCCTGGGGCCGGATGCTGTTCGACGGGCGTGGGTTCGTCACCGACGCCTGGTGGCTGGGCTTCTTCCCCGGTGCGGCGATCTTCCTCACCGTCCTGGCCTTCAACCTGGTCGGTGACGCGCTGCGGGACGTGCTGGATCCCCGCCAGCTCACCGTCAGCGAAGCCAGGAGGAGCACCGCATGAAGCCGGTACTGGCCGTCGAGGACCTGACCGTCACCATCGGCACCCGGCGTGGACCGGCCCACGCGGTCGCCGGGGTCGACTGGGCGGTGCGGCCGGGGGAGACCCTGGCGCTGGTCGGCGAGTCCGGCAGCGGCAAGAGCATGAGCGTGCTCGCCGCCACCGGGCTGGCCCCCCGCACCGCGCGGGTGACCGGGCGGGTGCACCTGCACGACACGGAACTCACCGGGCTGACCGAGGAACGTCGGCGGCGACTGCGTGGGCGGCACATCGGGTTCGTCTTCCAGGATCCGATGACCTCGCTCAACCCGGTGCTCACCGTCGGCCGGCAGGTCACCGAGGCCGCCGAGGAGCATCTCGGGCTGACCCGGCGGGCCGCCCGGTCCCGCGCCGTCGAGCTGCTGGAGATGGTCGGCATCCCGTCAGCGGGGCAGCGGGTGGACGCGTACCCGCACCAGTTCTCCGGCGGCATGCGCCAGCGGGTGGTGATCGCCATGGCGTTGGCCTGCGAGCCGGACCTGCTGATCGCCGACGAGCCGACCACTGCCCTCGACGTCACCACCCAGGCGCAGATCGTCGAGCTGGTCGCCGACCTGCAACGACGCCTCGGCACCGCGGTCGTCTGGATCACCCACGACCTGGGTGTGGTCGCCGGCATCGCCGACACCGTGGCGGTCATGTACGCCGGCCGGATCCTCGAACAGGGGCCGGTCGACGCCGTGTTCGGCACGCCGTCGCACCCGTACACAGCGGCACTGCTGGCCGCCCGCCCGGATCCGGCGGCCGGCAGCGCGGAACTGGTCACCATCGCCGGTGCGCCGCCCAGCCCGTTGGACCTGCCGGCGGGCTGCGCATTCTGGCCCCGCTGCCCGGTGCGGGGTGACGCCCGCTGCGAGCACGAACTGCCGCCGCTGGTACCGGTCTCGGCCGGGCACCAGGTCCGCACCTTCTATCCGCAGTCGAGCGACGGGGAGCGCCGATGAGCGAGCGGCAGCGAGCGGATCATCAGCTCGGCGTGGTCGTGCCGGCCGACGGTACGGCGCACGGTGGGGTGCCGAAGCAGCGGGAACCGGGCGAGGTGGTGGCCGAACTCGACGATCTGGCGGTGTGGTTCCCGACACCGGCCGGTGTCGTGCGCGCCGTCGACGGCGTGTCGTTGCGGGTACGGCGGGGGGAGACGTTGGGGCTGGTCGGCGAGTCCGGCAGCGGCAAGTCCACCACCGGGCTGGCCCTGCTCCGGCTGGTGGATCCCACCTCCGGCACGGTCCGGGTGGGCGGCCAGGACGTCACCCGGTGGTCCCGGCGACGACTGCGGGCGCTGCGTCGCCGGGTGGCCATGGTGTTCCAGGACCCGCAGGCGTCCCTGGATCCCCGGCTCACCATCGGGGCGAGCATCGCCGAGCCACTTGTCGTGCACCGGCTCACCGACGGCGGCGCCGCCCGTCGCCGCCGGGTCGACGAACTGCTCGACATGGTCGGATTGCGCGGCGACCTGGCCGACCGGCATCCACACGAACTCTCCGGCGGGCAACGGCAGCGGGTCGGCATCGCCCGTGCCCTGGCCGGCGAACCGGATCTGATCGTGCTGGACGAGCCGATCGCCTCGCTCGACCTGAGCGTGCAGGCGCAGATCATGAACCTGCTCCGCCGGCTGCAACGGGACCTGGGCCTGACCTACCTCTTCATCGCCCACGACCTGGCCGCGGTGGAGCACATGAGCGACCGGATGGCGGTGATGTATCTGGGGCGGATCGTGGAGAGCGGCACCCCGGCGCAGATCTGGCGCGACCCGGCCCACCCGTACACCGCCGCGCTGCTGTCCGCGGTGCCGGTCGCCGACCCGCAGGTCGAGCGGGACCGCCGCCGGATCATCCTCAGCGGTGACATTCCCAGCCCGGTGGACCCGCCGGGTGGCTGCCGATTCCGCACCCGCTGCCCGCAGGCACGACCGGAGTGCGCCGAGACCGATCCGGTACTGGCCGAGGTCGATCCCGACCACCGGGCGGCGTGCCTGTTCGCCAAGGAGGCCGTGCGCGCCATGCGGTCGGCGTGACCCCGGTGCCCGCCGGCGTTGGGCGGGTCAGGGTTGCCGCAGCGGCCGGAACACGGCCCGCACCTCGGCGGTGAAGAGTAGGGCCCGTGCCGGCAGGGGACGGCCCGGGTTCAGCCGGCGGGCGCGGCTACGGACCGCCGGCGGCACAGCGGCATCGGGACGAGCGACGCGGCACCGTCGCCACCGTCGAGCAGCACCTCCACCGCGCGGCGGCCCATCTGTTCGTGCGGCAGGGCCGCGGTGGACAGTCCCGGCCGCAGCCACGCGGCGATCGGGTCGTCGTCGAAGGAGATCACCGAAAGGTCGCCGGGAATGCCGAGACCGGCATCGCCGAGCGCCTGGTAGGCACCGAAGGCGAGCCGGTCGTTCATGCAGATCACGGCACTGGGTCGGGTCGGGCGGTCCAGTAGCGTACGTATGGCGGCGTAGCCGTGCTCCGGCAGCCACTCCGGGCAGAACTCCTCGGCGAGCAGCGAGACACCGGCGGCGGCGAGAATGCCCCGGATACCGCGAAGCCGCGCGTCGGCCGCCAGGGATATCTCCGGGTCGCGTTCCTTCTGTCGGTTGCGGCCGATCAGGGCGATCCGGTCCCGGTGGCCGTTGGCGAGCAGCGTGCCGGCGACCATCGCGGCGGCTTCCTCGTCGTCGGGCAGCACGCAGGGCAACGACTCCGGACTGGTCGCGTTGAGCAGCACCACCGAGCCGCCGAGGATGGCCGGCGGCACCGCCAGGCGGCGGGTCGTCATGGCCGCATAGATCACGCCGTCGACCTGGCGGTCGAGGATCGCCTCGATGGCGTAGCGCTCGAACGTCGCATCACCCTGGGTCTCGGTGATCAGCAGGACGTGGTCGCGCTCGCGGGCAGCGTCCAGCGCGCCGCGGATGAGGCCACCGGCGAAGCGGGTGGTGGCGACGATGTCGGAGACGAACGCGATGGTGGCGGTCTTGCGGGTCCGCAGGCTACGGGCGGCCACGTTGGGCCGGTAGCCGAGTTCCTCGGCGGCCGCGAAGACCCGCTGGTGCGCCTCGGCGGAGAGCCGGGTGCCCTCGCGACCGTTGAGCACCATCGACGCGGCGGTCTTGGACAGGCCGGCCCGTCGCGCCACGTCGGCCAGTGTCGCTCTCTCACGACCCATTGCGTCCTCCGATCACGGCGGTCCGTCCCGACACCGCCGTCGACCCATCATGATGCGTCGAGTCGCGTCCGTGGTCACCGACGGTGTGGTCCAGCCTGGCAGGGCGGCCGGCAGCAACACCTGGTGGGTGCCCTCGGTGCCTTCCAGGGCAGTGGGAACCGATCTGGTGCTGCTCTGCGCTGGCTCGTTGCTCATCCTCACGCCTACCCTGATCGTGTTCCTGATCTTCCAGCGACAGTTCATCAAGGCCCTGCTGCAGGGCCCCGTGAAGGGATGGCGGGTTGAGCGACACCCAGATCCACGGTGACGTCGACGACGGCTTCGGCCGGGTCGCCGACGTTTTTCGGGACAACTTCACTTACCGGCAGGAGGTGGGCGCCGCGGTCGCCGTCTACCTGCGCGGCCGCAAGGTCGTCGACCTGCACGGTGGGCTGGCCGACGCCCGGTCGGGACGTCCCTGGACCGCGGACACGCCCGCCGTCGTCTTCTCCTGCACCAAGGGGATCATGGCGATCTGTGCGTACCTGCTGGTGCAGGAGGGGCGGCTGGACCTCGACGCGCCGGTCACCCGCTACTGGCCGGAGTTCGGCCAGCACGGCAAGGCGGAGATCCCGGTCCGCTGGCTGCTCACCCACCAGTCCGGCCTGCCGGCGCTGG
Organism: Micromonospora sp. ATLC16; assembly: GCF_057196645.1. NCBI lineage: Bacteria > Bacillati > Actinomycetota > Actinomycetes > Micromonosporales > Micromonosporaceae > Micromonospora > Micromonospora sp. ATLC16. Next base: position 17,074 of record NZ_JBXUOW010000007.1, on the reverse strand, counting down.
ACAAGCACTTCACCCGCGAGGAGGTGCTGGCCTGGGAGCCGGTGATCAAGGCGATCGAGGCGCAGACTCCCTTGTGGAAGCCGGGCACCGCGCACAGCTACCACGCGATCACCTACGGCTGGCTGATCGGCGAGGTGATCCGGCGGATCACCGGCGAGCTGCCCGGCGCCTACTTCTCCCGCGTCCTCGGCGGGCCGCTCGGTCTGCGTACCTGGATCGGACTGCCGGCCGCCGAACGCGACGCGGTCGCCTGGATGCTGGCACCGATCGGCGAACCCGTCCCGGCCGGCGACCCGGTCGCCGAGCGGGGCATCACCATGGGCGGTGCCTTCGCCTTCCCCGCCGACGAGAACGGTCTGGTCAGCTTCAACGACCCGGCCATACAGGCGGCCCAGATCCCCGGCGCGGGCGCGGTGAGCACGGCCGAGAGCCTGGCCCGCCTCTACGCCGCCTGCGTCTCCGAGGTGCGTGCCGCGCGGCTGCTCAGCCCCGCGTCCGTCGACGACGCGGTCACGGTTCGGGTCAGCGGGCAACAGGTCTACGGGTTGCCCGACGCGGGACACCGCTGGGGCACCGGCTTCCTGGTGCACTCGGTGCCCCGCCCGATGCTCGGCGTACGCAGCTTCGGCCACGACGGCGCGGGTGGGCACCTGGCCTTCGGCGACGACGCTCACCAGGTCGGCTTCGGCTACGTGGTCAACCAGATGGGCGGCTTCGACGACGAGCGGGCCAACCTGCTCTCCGCAGCGGTCCGGGACTGCCTGGGCGACAGCTGACCGACGCGGTGGCCCCGGCGAAGCCGCTCGACAGAGCCGGGGCACACCCGCGACCGGGATCGACGTACGGTGAGCGGATGTCGCTTGTCGATGCTGATCTCGCGATCCGAGCGGCGCAGGCCGGTGCCGAGGTCGTGCGCTCGCACTACGGGACATCCGTGGACCATTTCGCGAAGTCGGGTGGGGACTTCGCGACCACTGCCGACATCGAGGCTGAGCAGGCCATCCTCGGCGTGCTGCGGTCCGCGCGACCCGACGACGCCGTGCTGGCCGAGGAGAGTGGACGCAGCGGCTCAGACGGGAACGGGCGCATCTGGCTCGTCGATCCGCTGTGCGGGACGCTGAACTTCGCCGTACACACCACGCTGGTCTCGGTGAACGTGGCCCTGCGGGTCGACGCGGAGGTTGTGGTGGCGGCCGCCGTGGACCCGTTCACGCAGGAGGTCTTCTGGACCGACGGCACCGGCGTCCGGGTGCGGCATTCGGGCGTTGACCGACAAATGACGCCGTCGGCCGACTCCGGGCTGGTGGACGTCAACCTCGACCCGCCCTTTCCGAACGAGCGGTTGTTCCGGGCGGTCCGGCTGCTGGCCCAGGAGGGTTTCGTCGAGCGGTTTCGGCCACGGGTGGTGTCGACCACGTTGGCGTTGGCCTGGGTCGCGGCCGGTCGGCGCGCCGCGTACGTCACGGACGGCCGACTGCGCGACAACGTGCACTCCGCGGCCGGCATCGCGCTCTGCGAGGCGGCCGGCTGCGTGGTGACCGGCATCGACGGTCGGCCGTGGCACAGCGGCCTGGGCGGGCTTGTCGCGGCGGCCGACGCGGATACGCACGCCGGTCTGCTGGCGCTCATCGCGCAGCAGCGAGAGCCGGCGTAGGGCCGGGAGCGTCGATCCGCCGAATCAGTCGAGGCAGAACTCGTTGCCCTCGGGGTCGGTCAGCACGATGAAGCCGGCCTCGAGTGGCGGCGCGGGCTCGACCCGGCGCAGCTGCCTGGCGCCCAATGCGACCAGCCGATCGCACTCGGACTGCAACGCTGCCATCCGTTCCGCGCCGGTGAGCCCGGGCGCGGCCCGTACGTCGAGGTGCACCCGGTTCTTCACGACCTTGTCCTCCGGCACCTGCTGGAAGAACAGTCGCGGGCCGAGCCCCTCCGGGTCCTCGATGGCCGACCTGGAGTTGCGCTGCTCCGGCGGTACGCCGATCCGGGCGAGGAAGTCGTCCCATGCGGCCAGCGCGTCGGCACCGTCGGGGAGGTCGACTCCAGGCGGACCGGGATGCACGTAGCCCAACGCGTCCCGCCAGAACGTGGACAGCGCCGTCGGATCGTGGGCGTCGAAGGTGACCTGGATGTGGCGGCTCATCGGCTGCTCCAATCGGTTCGCGTCGCAGGCCGACCAATGTGCCAGGCAGGACCGACAATTCGGGGCGCGACCGTGGTGCCACCGACGGCTCAGTTTCTCCTGATCGCGTCCGCAACAAGCTAGCAATCTCAGCGACATCGATGTTAGCGTTCCCAGCTAGCGCCTCCGCACCCGGAAGAGTGGCCATCATTGCGCAGATGTGATAGCCAACATCGGCAGCCGAGAGCCGCTCGGTGGCTGTCGCGCGCCGGGCCGGTCGGCCGCCCGCGAGTCACTGAGGCGGCGGGTCACCGTGCTGACAGGCCGCCGGCGCAATCGATCTGATGTCTGTGCCGAACAGTTGTCACGGCTCGTGGTGGGTTAACGCGATCTCGGGCGTTGACGTCACATGTCTGGAAGCCCTAACGTCTGATGTCTGAGTCACGTGAACTCCACCACCCGCCACCGTGTCTTGGAGGGATCGCCATGTCCCGTACCCGGTTCTCTGCGGCGGACCATCGCCCCCACATGAACCCCTTCGCACATCACGTCCGACGAGTGTGCCGTCGCGGCCCGACCCGGTCGCGACACTCGCGCTCGACGTGACGCCCCGGATATGGAGGAACGACCATGAAAAGCAAGGCACTGACGAGCGTGGGGCTGACGTTGCTGCTCGGCGCGTCGGCCACCTTCGCGGCCGGCTGCGGTGACGGCGCGGCCGACGGGACCGGATCGGGCGGCTCGCAGGTCGTCGGGGTCGACTACCCCCGCTCCGACACGGACTTCTGGAACTCCTACATCAAGTACGTCCCGCAGTTCGCCGACGAGTTGGGCGTCGAGATCAAGACGACGAACTCGCAGAACGACATCGCCAACCTGATCTCGAACACCCAGACCTTCATCAGCCAGGGTGTCAAGGGTGTGGTGATGGCGCCGCAGGACACCGCCGCCATCGCGCCGACCCTGTCCCAGCTGGACAGCAAGAAGATCCCGGTGGTCACCATCGACACCCGGCCGGACACCGGCAACGTGTTCATGGTCGTCCGCGCCGACAACCGCGCCTACGGCATCAAGGCGTGCCAGTTCCTCGGCACCAAGCTCGGCGGCAGGGGCAAGGTCGTGATGCTCCAGGGCGGCCTCGACTCGATCAACGGTCGGGATCGTACCGAGGCGTTCAACGAGTGCATGCAGCAGCAGTTCCCCGAGATCACCGTCTTCGGTGAGGCCACCGACTGGAAGGCCGACGTGGCGGCGTCGAAGCTACAGACCCGGTTCGCGTCGGACCCGGACATCAAGGGCATCTACATGCAGGCCTCCTTCGCCCTGTCCGGCACCCTTCAGATCCTCAAGCAGCGCGGTCTCCAGGTGCCGCCGAGCGATCCGAAGCACGTCTTCGTGGTCTCCAACGACGGCATTCCCGAGGAGTTGAGGAACATCGGCGAAGGGCTGATCGACGCCACGGTCAGCCAGCCGGCCGACCTCTACGCCAAGTACGGGCTGGAGTACGTGCAGGCGGCGATCGAGGGTAAGACGTTCCAGCCCGGCCCGACCGAGCACGGCAGCAACATCATCCAGGTGCGCGACGGCCTGCTGGAGGATCAGTTGCCGGCGCCGCTGGTGACGCTTGACGGTGCGCCGATCGAGGGGGAGCCCACCCTGAAGTTCGACGACCAGTCGCTGTGGGGCAACAACGCATGAGCGTCACCCCGAGTGGGCCGACCGACGGGCTGGGCGATGCCGACCAGCCCGTCGTGGAGGCCGTGCACATCACCAAACGGTTCGGGTCGACGGTGGCGCTGGCCGACGCCGGGATCGTGGTCCGCCGTGGCGAGACCCACGCCCTGGTCGGGCGCAACGGCGCCGGCAAATCCACACTGGTCGGCATTCTCACCGGTCTGCAAGCCGCGGACGACGGCGCGGTGGCCTTCGACGGGCGTCCGGCACCGCCCCTCGGTGACCGCGACGCCTGGCGCAGGCGGGTGGCCTGCGTCTACCAGAAGTCCACAATCATCGGCAGCCTCACCGTGGCGGAGAACCTCTTCCTCAACCGGCACGCCCGCGACCGGGCCGGGTTGATCCGCTGGTCGCGGCTGCGCCGCGCGGCCGAGCAGTTGCTGGCCGACTGGTCGGTGGAAGTCGACGTACGCCAGCCCGCGTCGACGCTCTCCGTCGAGCAGCGGCAGTTCGTCGAGATCGCCCGGGCGCTCTCCTTCGGTGCCCGGTTCATCATCCTCGACGAGCCAACCGCGCAGCTCGACGGTGCTGGCATCAATCGGCTGTTCACCCGGATTCGGCAGCTGCGGGCGCAGGGCGTGACCTTCCTGTTCATCAGCCACCACCTTCAGGAGATCTACGAGATCTGCGACCAGGTGACGGTCTTCCGCGACGCCCGGCACATCGTCACCGCTCCGGTGGCGCAGTTGAGCCGGCCCGCATTGGTGGCCGCGATGACCGGCGAGGACGTGACCATGCCCGAGGCCGACCACCGGCCGCTGCTCGCCGACGCGCCGGTGCTGCTCGCCGTACGCGACCTGGTCACCACCTCCGGTGCCGAGCTGTCCCTGGAGGCCCGGGCGGGCGAGGTGGTCGGCATAGCGGGTGGCGGTGGCAGCGGCAAGGTCGAGGTGGCCGAGGCGATCGTCGGCCTGGCCCGGCCGGCGGGCGGGACGGTCGTCGTCGACGGGCGTGCGCTGCGGCCCGGCAGCGTGCCCGACGCCCTCGACGCGGGGGTCGGGCTGGTGCCGCAGGACCGGCACCGCGAGGGGCTGGTGCCGCTGCTGTCCATCGCCGAGAACGTCACCATGACGGTGCCGGACCGGATCGGTCGACGGGGCATCATCTCACCGGCCCGGCGTGACGCCGTTGCCCGGGACAGCATCGCCGACCTGGCGATCAAGGCCGCTGGGCCGCAGGTGCCGGTATCCGAGCTGTCCGGGGGCAACCAGCAGAAGGTGGTCATGGGTCGGGCGCTGGCCAGCGATCCGAAACTGCTGGTGCTGATCACACCGACCGCCGGGGTGGACGTGCGCTCCAAGCAGACCCTGCTCGGTGTGGTCGAGGAGGTACGCCGCCGCGGTACCAGCGTGCTGGTCGCCTCCGACGAACCCGACGACCTACGGATCTGTGATCGCGTTCTGGTGATGTTCCAGGGCCGGGTGGTCCGCGAGATGGCCCACGGCTGGAGCGACAACGAGCTGGTAGCCGCCATGGAAGGGGTGGATCTCCACCATGTCTGAGACGCTCTCCACCACCGCGCGGCCGGCCGCCACGCCGCCACCGCCACCCCGGGCTGCCTCATCGCGGAGCCTGGCCATCGCCCGGCTGCGGGACCTGGCGCTGGTGCCGGCGATCATCGCGGTCGCGATCGTCGGGTCCGTCGTGAGCCCGGTCTTCCTCAGCACCGACAACATCATCAACGTGCTGCAGAGCATGTCGGAGATCGCCATCGTGGTCCTCGCCCAGACCATCGTGCTGATCACCGGCAAGATGGACCTGTCGCTGGAGTCCACCTTCGGCCTCGCACCGGGCATCGCCGCCTGGCTGGTGGTCGATCCCGCGTTGACCCGGGGTCTCGGTCTCGACGTGCTACCGGATGCCTCGGCCGTCCCGGTCGTGCTGCTCGTCGGCGCCCTCGTCGGCGCCTTCAACGGGCTGCTCATCGTCCGCTTCGGCCTCAACGGCTTCGTGGTCACGCTGGGCATGCTGATCGTCCTGCGTGGCCTGCTCACCGGCATCTCCGGTGGCCAGACCTTCTTCATGCTGCCCGAGTCGATGACCTATCTCGGCTCCGCAACCTGGGTCGGCGTGCCGGCCTCGATCTGGCTGTCGCTGCTGCTGTTCGCCGCCGGGATCGTCGTTCTCGGCTACACCCGGGCGGGTCGGGCGTTGTACGCGATCGGCGGCAACGCCGACGCGGCCCGGGCGGCGGGTATCCGCACCGACCGGGTGCTCTGGTTGGCGCTCATCGTGGCCAGTGTGCTCGCGGCGCTCGCCGGTCTGCTGATCAGCGGGCGGCTTGCGGCGGTGCCGTCGGCCCAGGGCAGCGGCGCCATCTTTCAGGTCTTCGCGGCGGCGGTGATCGGTGGCGTCAGCCTCAACGGCGGTAAGGGCAGCGTCTTCGGCGCCTTCACCGGCGTCCTGCTGCTGTTCATGATCATAAATGTGTTGACTCTGGCCGGCGTGCCGGCACAGTGGACCAACTTCCTCAACGGCACCGTCATCCTGGTGGCGCTGGTGGTCTCCCGCATCACCGGAGGCAAGGCACAGACGTGAGAGACGGCCCGCCCGTGTGCCGGGCCCGAGTTCCTTACGGCCCAGCTCGGTCAGCGCTTCGCGAGGCAGGCAACCATGCCCACCTGCTCGATCCCTCAGGAGTTACTGGTGAGTGAGCGCATCTCGTCCGTAGAGACCATCGACGTACGGTTCCCCACCTCCCGGCATCGCGACGGGTCGGACGCGATGAACCCGTTCCCCGACTACTCCGCCGCGTACGTGGTGCTGCGGACCTCGGCCGATGCCGAGGGACACGGGCTGGTCTTCACCGTGGGCCGGGGCACCGACCTCCAGGTCGCGGCGGTGCAGGCACTCGCTCCGATGGTGGTCGGCCAGCCGGTCGACGAGCTGGTCGCCGATCCGGGGGCGCTGGCCCGCCGGCTCGTCGGCGACAGCCAGATCCGCTGGCTCGGTCCGGAGAAGGGGGTCGTGCACATGGCCGCCGGCGGCCTGGTCAACGCGGTGTGGGACCTCGCGGCCCGGCGGGCGGAAAAGCCACTGTGGAAGCTGCTCGCCGACCTGACTCCGGAGCAGTTGGTCGCCCAGGTCGACTTCCGCTACCTGCGTGACGCCCTCACCGAGGACGAGGCGGAGGCGTTGCTGCGGGCCGCCGAGGGCGGGCGGGCCGAGCGCGAGCGGAGGCTGCGGGCCGAGGGCTACCCGGCGTACACCACCACCCCCGGCTGGCTGGGCTACGACGACGAGAAGCTGGCCCGGCTCTGCCGGGAGGCGGTCGAGGCCGGCTACCGGCTGATCAAGCTCAAGGTGGGCGGGAACCTGACCGACGACGTACGCCGGATGGGCATCGCGCGACGGGCCGTCGGCCCGGACATCCGGATCGCGGTCGACGCGAACCAGATCTGGGGTGTGCCCGAGGCGATCCGTTGGATGCGGGAGTTGGCCGAGTTCGACCCGTACTGGATCGAGGAACCGACGTCGCCGGACGACGTGCTCGGGCACGGTGCCGTCCGCAAGGCTCTCGCCCCGGTCAAGGTGGCCACCGGCGAGCACGTGCACAACGCGGTCATGTTCAAGCAGTTGCTTCAGGCCGACGCCGTCGACGTGGTGCAGATCGACGCCTGTCGCGTCGCCGGGGTCAACGAGAACCTGGCGATCCTGCTGCTCGCCGCGAAGTTCGGGGTGCCGGTCTGCCCACACGCCGGGGGAGTGGGGCTGTGCGAACTGGTGCAGCACCTGGCCATGTTCGATTTCGTCGCGCTGAGCGGCACCACCGAGAACCGCGCCATCGAGTACGTCGACCACCTGCACGAGCACTTCGCCGATCCGGTACGTGTCAGTGGCGGACGGTACCTCGCGCCCGACGCGCCCGGCATGAGCGCCCGGATCCTGCCCGACTCGCTGGCGCGGTACCGCTTCCCGGGCGGCCCCGCGTGGGCGGACGCACCGATGATGGCGGGAGCGCCGACGGCATGATCACTGTTGCGGCCGGGGCGCCTGGCACCGTACTGGTGCCGGCGGGGTCGCTGCCGTCCCGATGGGGTTGCCGAGTTCATCGGCCAGGCCGCCGTTCGGCGCGGGCCATCTGATGTCTGGCTCGGCTTGGTCGGCGTGCCTGCTCCGATCGGGCTCTCCGAGGGGTCGCCGGGCACTGGCGGTGGCCCTGCCGTCGAGGACCGCGCCCGGGCCGACACGGGCTCCGCGCGGGCGCCTACCCGTCCGCCGCCTTCGTGGCCAGCACCGTACGCAGCCACGCCTCCGAGGTGTTGACGTGCAGCAGGGCGCTGGCCTGTGCCAGCAACTGGTCACGCGCGCGCAGCGCGAGGTAGATCGTGTGGTGCTCCTCGATGGTCTGGTGCGCCGCGTTGCCCTCTATCAGTCCGCGCCACACCCGGGCCCGCAGCGTACGACCGGAGAGCCCGTCCAGCAGCGAGGTGAGGGTCTCGTTGCCGGTGGTGGCGGTGACGGTGTGGTGGAAGGCGGTGTCGAACTGGACGAGCTTCTCGGCGTCATCGGCCGCCGCCCGCATGTCCTCCAGGATCCGACCCAGTTCGTCGAGATCGGCGTCGGTCATCCGCAACGCCGCCAGGCCGGTCGCCATCGGCTCCAGCATCCGGCGTACCTCCATGACCTCCAGGAGGGTGTCGTCGCGCAGCAACTCCACCGCGACGCCGAGCCCTTGCAGCAACAGCCGGGGGGCGAGGCTTGTCACGTACGTTCCGTCGCCGCGCCGCACGTCGAGCACCCGAGCCGATTCGAGCACCTTGACCGCTTCCCGGACGCCACTTCGGGAGAGCCCCATCTGGGCGGCCAGCTGCGGCTCCGGTGGCAACCGTGCCCCCGGGGGCAGCTCACCGCTCTGGATCATGCTCCGGATCTTCGCGATCGCGTCGTCGGTCAGTGCCATGCACGCCCCCTTCGGACCGGTCAGCCGGCCGCCGGCCTGAACCCGGTGCCCGTGACAGGCACCGGCGACCATCACCACTATAAAGACATCGGACGTTTGCCGGCGACGCTGGCCGCTCGCCGTGCGGCTGCCGGGACCAGGATGATCCGACCTCACCGGAGGGTGTGACGTGCGACGCTACGGCATGGTGATCCGGCTCAGGCCGGAGCGCCGGGACACCTACCTACGGCTGCACGCCGCGGTCTGGCCCGGTGTCGAGCAGACGCTGCGCGAGGGCGGCGGGCCGTTGGCACCGATTCGTCCGGTCGGCCGGTACATCTGATGAATATTGTCTGAGTGGTTCTCTCGCTCGTGGTGCGATCCGGTATGACCGGGCGACCCGGCGGGTGCGACAGCACCTTGCCCAGGATCGCGTAGCGCCTGATAAGAGCGGCGTCTGTTCGATCGCTGGACGACATGCGCCTCCGGGCCCGCACAAATCGACCGTTGCCTATCGCGCGACCTGGCGATAACATTCGCGAAACACATCAGACGTATGAGCCGTTCTGGGCCTGCCGGCGATCAGCGAGGCTTCGCCTGGCCGGATCGGTCACGGTTGGAGGATCGATGTCAGACCTGACTCGACGGCAGGCTCTCAAGATCGGCGCGGCGGGTGCCGGTGGCGCCCTGCTGCCGCTGCCGTGGACCGCCACGGCCCGAGCGGACTCGACGGCACCGGCGCAGGTGTTGGCCGCCGGTGACCTGGCGCTCTGGTACGACGAGGCCGCCGGCACCGACTGGCTGCGGGCGCTGCCGATCGGCAACGGCCGGCTCGGCGCCATGGTCTTCGGCAATGTCGACGCGGAGCGGTTGCAGCTCAACGAGGACACCGTCTGGGCCGGCGGACCGCACGACCCGAGCAACCCCCGTGGCCAGGGCGCGTTGGCCGAGATCCGGCGTCTGGTCTTCGCCAACCAGTGGACCCAGGCCCAGAACCTGATCAACCAGAACATGCTCGGCAACCCCGGCGGGCAGTTGGCGTACCAGACCGTCGGCAACCTTCGGCTGGCCTTCCCGACCTCGGGCGGGGCGTCGCAGTACGAGCGGCAACTGGACCTCACCACCGCGACGACCGGCGTGTCGTACGTGATGAACGGCGTGCGGTACCAGCGCGAGACGTTCGCCAGCGCGCCGGACCAGGTCATCGCGATGCGGCTGACCGCCGACCGGGCCGGCTCGATCACCTTCACCGCCACGTTCGACAGTCCGCAGCGGACCTCCGTCTCCAGCCCGGACGGCACCACCATCGCCCTGGACGGTGTCTCCGGCAACCAGGAGGGTGTCAATGGCGCGGTGCGCTTCCTGGCGCTGGCCAACGCCACCGTCAGCGGCGGCACCGTGAGCAGTTCCGGTGGCACGTTGCGGGTCACCGGTGCCACCAGCGTGACCCTGCTGGTCTCGATCGGCTCCAGCTACGTCAACTACCGCAACGTCGGCGGCGACTACCAGGGCATCGCGCGGCGGCACCTCACCGCCGCGCGGGACAGCAGCTACGACCAGCTGCGCGCTCGGCACGTCGCCGACTACCAGGCGTTGTTCGGGCGGGTCAGTCTCGACCTGGGTCGCACCTCCGCCGCAGATCAACCGACCGACGTACGGATCGCGCAGCACAACAACGTCAACGATCCGCAGTTCTCCGCGCTGCTGTTCCAGTTCGGTAGGTACCTGCTGATCTCGTCCTCCCGGCCGGGCACCCAGCCGGCCAATCTCCAGGGCATCTGGAACGACTCCCTCACGCCGGCCTGGGACTCGAAGTACACCATCAACGCCAACCTGCCGATGAACTACTGGCCGGCCAACACCACGAACCTGTCCGAGTGCCACGCACCGGTCTTCGACATGGTCAGGGAACTCGCGGTGGCCGGGGCCCGCACCGCGCAGGTGCAGTACGGCGCGGGCGGCTGGGTCACCCACCACAACACCGACGCCTGGCGAGCCACCTCCGTGGTAGACGGGGCCTTCTGGGGCATGTGGCAGACCGGTGGGGCCTGGCTGGCCACCCTGATCTGGGACCACTACCTGTTCACCGGGGACATCGAGTTCCTCCGGGCGAACTACCCGGCGATGAAGGGTGCGGCGCAGTTCTTCCTCGACACGCTGGTTACCGAGCCGAGCCTCGGCTACCTGGTCACCAACCCGTCGAACTCCCCGGAGATCGGTCACCACGCCGACGCCAGCGTGTGCGCGGGGCCCACCATGGACAATCAGATCCTGCGCGACCTGTTCGACGGGTGCGCCCGGGCGAGCGAGATCCTCAACACCGACGCCACCTTCCGGGCGCAGGTCCGGGCCACCCGGGACCGGCTCGCGCCGAACCGCATCGGATCGCGCGGCAACATCATGGAGTGGCTCTACGACTGGATCGAGACCGAGCGGAACCACCGCCACATCTCGCACCTCTACGGACTGGCTCCCAGCAACCAGATCACCCGCCGTGGCACCCCCGCGCTGTTCGAGGCGGCCCGGCGCACCCTGGAGATCCGGGGTGACGACGGCACCGGTTGGTCGCTCGCCTGGAAAATCAACTTCTGGGCCCGGATGGAGGAAGGCAACCGGGCCCACGACCTGATCCGCTTCCTCGCCACCCCGGCCCGGCTCGCGCCGAACATGTTCGACCTGCACCCGCCGTTCCAGATCGACGGCAACTTCGGCGCCACCGCCGGCATCGCGGAGATGCTGCTGCACAGCCACGTCGGCGAGCTGAACATCCTGCCGGCCCTGCCGGCAGCCTGGCCCAGCGGTCAGGTCAGCGGCCTGCGCGGTCGGGGCGGTCACACCGTCGGCATCACCTGGAGCAACGGCCAGGCCACCGAGATCCTCGTCCGGCCGGACCGGGCCGGCACCGTCCGGCTGCGGGGCCGGATGTTCACCGGTAACCACACCGTGGTCGACACCGCCGACGACACCCCCGCCCGGACCACGAAGGTCGAGAGCGACCTGATCGAGGTCAGCGTCGCGGCGGGGCGCACCTACCGGGCCACCGGGTCCGGCGGCACGCCCACCACGCCGCCGCTGGAGCAGAGCTTCACCAACGTCAGCACCACCAACGACGACAACACCGGCGCCGGCAACTTCGACGGCAACGGGGCCACCCTCTCCGCGCAGGCCCTGGCCCAGGCCGGGGTCACGCCGGGCAGCACGCTGAGCCACAACGGGGTCACCTTCCGCTGGCCCAACGTCGCACCGGGCGGTGCGGACAACGCCATCGCCTCCGGGCAGTCGATCGGTCTGACCGGCACCGGCCGTACGCTCGGCTTCCTCGCCACCGGCACCTACGGGGCCGTGTCGGGTACCGCTGCGGTGGTGTACGCCGACGGTACCCGGCAGACGTTCACGCTCAGCACCCCCGACTGGTACGGCGGCCCACACACCGGTGGCACCGCGGCCGTCGTGACGGGGTACCAGAACCGGCCCGGCAACCAGCGGCACAACACCGTCGCCTGCGTCTACTACGTCGGGGTGGCGTTGCAGAACAAGCCGGTGGCCCGAGTTGAGCTGCCGAACATCAGCGCACGTCCGGCGGCCAACGTACCCTCCATGCACATCTTCGCCATCGCGATCGGCAGCTGATGGTCGGGGGCGGGTCTCCCGACTCGCCTCCGGGCGGCAACCGACCGGGCTCGCCGGCAACGACATCCCCGTCGTGACCGGCGGGCCCGGTGCGCTCAGCGCGGTGCCAGCCACCCGTCACTCACTTCCGTCGGGCCAGCAGCCACGCAGGATGCTCCGGCCGTCGTACGTCGGGCCGCAGGCCGCGTGGTGGTCGGGCAGCGTGGACGCCTCGTTGCCGTACTCGGTGTGGTGCAGCAACTCGGCGATGACGAACCAACCGGGTACGGACCGGCGGTCGGCGCGGACGGTGGCGGTGCTGTTGGTGCGGGTGTGGTCGATGTCCCGGTGGTTGCGCTAGGTGTGCCCGGAACGTCGGGGCGGGCTTTTCGCCGACGCGGGCTTGCCGTATTCTCTGACGTCGATGAGCGCCACTCGGTTGCCTCCCGCGACGCCCTGGTCGCACCCGGTGATCACCGCCCTGACGTGCGACAACTCGGCCGGATGGAGGAGTGGGGCCTTCGTTACGAGACCGTGACCGCAGTGTTTCCGAACAGGTGTTGACCTAGGCAATGTGAGCGCTAACACTTGCCCCAAGTGTGACCCGCGCAGCCGGTGCGACGGTGCGAGTTCCAGATTGGGGAAGCCAGTGAACAGAAGAGTCCTGGCCGCTCTCGGCAGCGCCGTCCTGGCGCTGAGCATGGCGGCCTGTAGCGGCGAGGGCGCCGGCAGCGGCGGAAACGACAGCGACCAGCCCGGCGACCTGACGGTCGGCGTCTCGATGCCGACCCAGACCTCCGAGCGGTGGATTGCGGACGGCAACTCCGTCAAGGAGAAGCTCGAGGCCAAGGGCTACCAGGTCGATCTCCAGTACGCCGGTGACGACATTCCCACGCAGTCCCAGCAGGTCGACCAGATGATCACTCGGGGTGCCGACGTGCTCATCGTCGCGGCGATCGACGGCACGGCGCTGAGCGGGCAGTTGCAGGCGGCAGCCGACGCGGACATCCCGGTCATCGCTTACGACCGGCTCATCCGGGACAGCCCGAACGTCGACTTCTACGTCAGCTTCGACAACTACAAGGTCGGCGTCGCCCAGGCGACCGCCCTGCTGGTCGGCCTCGGCGTGCAGACCAAGGACGGCGCGAAGGGTGAGGCGAAGGGCCCGTTCAACATCGAGCTGTTCGCCGGGTCGCTCGACGACAACAACGCCCACTTCTTCTTCGACGGCGCGATGGACACGCTGAAGCCGTTCATCGACGACGGCACCCTGAAGGTGACCTCCGGGCAGACCAGCATCGAGCAGGTGGCGATCCTGCGGTGGCAGCAGGAGGCCGCGCAGAAGCGGATGGAGGACCTGCTGACCTCCAGCTACAACGGCGGCACCAAGATCGACGGCGTGCTGTCGCCGTACGACGGCCTGTCGCGGGGCATCATCACCGCCCTGCAGAACGCCGGCTACAAGGGTGCGGACTTCCCGGTGGTGACCGGCCAGGACGCCGAGATCGCCTCGGTGAAGCTGATCGACGACGGGGTGCAGAATTCCACCATCTTCAAGGACACCCGGCTGCTGGCCGAGCAGGCCGTGATCGCCGCTGAGGCGTTCCTGACCGACAAGACGCCGGAGGCCAACGACACCGAGACGTACAACAACGGTGTCAAGGTCGTCCCGTCGTACCTGCTGCCGGTGCAGACGGTGTACAAGGACGACATCAAGCCGGTTCTGATCGACTCGGGCTACTTCACCGCCGAGGAGGTCGCCGCCGGCCAGGCCGGCTGACGGCGCCGCCGGGCTCGGCGGCGCAACCGCGGCCGAGCCCGGCACCACCCTCGAAACCCACGACGATCTGGAGGCTCAGGATGGTGAACACGGACGACAACATCCTCGAGATGCGTCGCATCACCAAGACCTTCCCGGGCGTGGCTGCGCTCCAGGACGTCACACTCGCCGTACGCCGTGGGGAGATCCACGCCATCTGCGGCGAGAACGGCGCCGGCAAGTCCACCCTGATGAAGGTGCTCTCCGGGGTCTACCCCTCCGGCAGCTACGACGGGGAGATCCTCCTCGATGGCAAACCGGTGCACTTCCGCGGCATCCGCGACAGCGAGCAGCGGGGCATCGTCATCATCCACCAGGAACTCGCTCTGGTGCCCTACCTGTCGATCGCCGAGAACATCTACCTGGGCAACGAACAGCGTGGACCCGGCGGGCTGATCGACTGGAACCGCACCAACGCCGAGGCGGCGAAACTGCTCGCCTCGGTCGGGCTGGCCGAGAACCCGATGACGCCGGTGGTGCAGCTCGGCGTGGGCAAGCAGCAACTGGTGGAGATCGCCAAGGCCATCTCCAAGAAGGTCCGGCTGCTCATCCTCGACGAGCCGACGGCCGCGCTCAACGACGTCGACTCGGCCCATCTGCTCGACCTGATGCGACGCCTGCGTGACGAGGGCATCACCTGCATCATGATCTCGCACAAGCTGAATGAGATCACCGCCGTCGCCGACTCCACCACGGTGCTGCGGGACGGGCGGACGGTGGAGCGGCTCGAGATGGCCTCCGGCGAGGTGACCCAGGAGCGGATCATCCGGGGGATGGTGGGCCGCGACATCGACAGCTTCTACCCCGACCGGGTCTCCACGCCGGGGGAGGAGGTGCTGCGCATCGAGGACTGGTCGGTGCGACACCCAACCCAGGACCGCCTGGTCGTCGACGGCGCGAACCTCGACGTGCGCGCCGGTGAGGTGGTCGGGATCGCCGGACTCATGGGCGCCGGTCGTACCGAACTGGCGATGAGTGTCTTCGGGCGCTCGTACGGGCGGGACATCACCGGCCGGCTGTTCGTGCACGGCCGGGAGATAAGGGCGCGTACCGTCGCGGAGGCCATCCGCAACGGCATCGCGTACGCGACGGAGGACCGCAAGCGCTTCGGCTTGAACCTCATCGAGGACATCCGGCGCAACATCTCGGCTGCCGGGCTGCGCCGGCTCGCCCGGCTGGGCTGGGTGAACGACAACGAGGAGATCAAGGTCGCCGAGTCCAGTCGGCGCGACATGAACATCAAGGCACCGAGCGTCATGTCGGTCGTGGGCAAACTCTCCGGCGGCAACCAGCAGAAGGTCGTGCTGTCGAAGTGGCTGTTCACCGACCCGGAGGTGCTGATCCTGGACGAGCCGACCCGAGGCATCGACGTCGGGGCGAAGTTCGAGATCTACACGATCATCAACCGGTTGGTGGCCGACGGTAAGGCCGTCATCATGATCTCCTCCGAACTGCCGGAGTTGCTCGGCATGTGTGACCGCATCTACACGTTGTCGGCCGGACGCATCACCGGCGAGGTGCCGGTCGCCGAGGCGACCCAGGAAAAGCTCATGGAACTCATGGCGAAGGACAAGGAAAGCGTCGGATGACCAGCACCAAGCCCTCCTCGACCGATCGGAAGTCGGCCGAGAGCGCTTCCGCCGCCGAACTGCACGTCGGCACCAGCGACCCACGTACGCTGATCATGAACAATCTGCGGCAGAGCGGCATCTTCGTCGCCCTCGTCGTCATCGTGGCCCTGTTCGCGTTCCTGACCGACGGTCTCTCGCTGAGCCCGGGCAACATCACCAACATCGTCCTCCAGTATTCGTACATCCTGGTGCTCGCCATCGGCATGGTCATCGTGATCATCGGCGGGCACATCGATCTCTCGGTCGGCTCGGTGGTGGCGCTGACCGGCGCGGTCTCCGCCGTGGTCGTGATCCGGCAGGGACAGCCGTGGTGGGTCGGCGTGCTGGCCGCCCTGGCGGTGGGGCTCGCGGTCGGCGCCTGGCACGGCTTCTGGGTGGCCTACGTCGGCATCCCGGCCTTCATCGTGACCCTCGCCGGCATGTTGCTGTTCCGCGGCCTCACCCTGCGGGTGCTGGAAAACATCTCGCTGTCGCCGTTCCCGGCCGAGTACAACCGGATCGCGGCCGGATTCCTCAACGGACTCATCGGTGGTGACGGCTACGACGCCTTCACCCTGCTCATCGGCGGCATCGCGGTAGCCGGCTACGTGGTGAGTGGCTTCCGTACCCGGGCGGCCCGCGTCCGCTACCAGCAGCCCGTCGAGTCCTTCGCGTTGTTCGTCGCGCGGATGGCGCTGGTCGGCGCCGTGGTGATGTGGTTCGCCTGGCAACTGGCCCACGCGCGTGGCCTGCCGATCGTGCTGATCATCCTGGCCGCCCTGGTGCTCGTCTACGGACTGCTCACCCGGCGTACCGTCTTCGGACGTCAGGTCTACGCGATCGGTGGCAACCTGTCCGCGGCGATGCTGTCGGGCGTCAAGGTCCGCACGGTGAACTTCTGGATCTTCGTGAACATGGGCTTCCTGTCCGCGGTGGCCGGCATCATCTTCTCCTCACGATCCAACGGCGCCCAGCCCGCGGCGGGCAACATGTTCGAGCTCGATGCGATCGCCGCCGCGTTCATCGGCGGCGCGGCGGTCACCGGCGGTGTCGGTACGGTCGTCGGCGCGATGGTGGGCGGGCTCATCATGGCGGTGATGAGCAACGGGATGCAGCTGATGGGTGTGGACCAGTCGTTGCAGTCGGTGGTCAAGGGCCTCGTTCTGCTGGTCGCCGTGGCCTTCGACGTCTACAACAAGCGCCGCGCCGGCGCGAGCCGCTGAGTCGGGGGGGGGCGGGGGGGGGGGGGCGGCGCGGGGGCGGGGGGGGGGGGGGGGGGGGGGGGGGGGGGGGGGCGGGTC